>DASSYL010000565.1:0-2263 GCA_035703315.1 Candidatus Acidiferrum sp.
AGGGGGCTTTCCAATCAGAATGGCGATGGCATGTTCGAATTGCGCTCGCTGCACAGCGATATCCGTGGCCTGCACTTGGGTCGTCTCGAGTTGTGTGCGCGCTTGGGCCACATCCGACTTCGGCGAAACTCCGCCTTCGAATCGACGGGTCGTGAGCTGCAAGGCTTCTTCGAAGGCCTTTACTGTGTCATTAAGGAGCCGTTGTTGTGCATCGGCGCTGCGCAGCTCGAAATAATTGAACGCCAGTTCAGCCTGGAGACTTAGTCTGGCGGTTTCCAAGTCGGCGGCGCTTGCTTGAGCTTCTTCGCGCGCTGCAGTAACTCCGCGCCGGATGCGGCCCCACAGGTCCAATTCGTAGGAAACGTCACCAGTCAATATGAAGTCGCGCGTGGACGCGCCGCTCGACGATCGTTGTGTAGTGGTCGAATTGCGCAGGGAGCTCGCGCTAACCCCGGCCGAAACTAGGGGGAACAATCCCGCACGGGCAAAACCGATTAACGCGCGCGCCTGGCGGAATCGCGCCTCGGCCACCTTCACGTTCTGGTTGGCCTCGCTCACCTGTTCTTCCAGCGCGTTCAGCTGCGGATCGCCGAAGATCTCCCACCACTTGCCCCGCGGGATTTGGTCACGCGGCTGCGCGAGCTTCCAGCCCTGATCCTCCTTGTAGGCGGCCGTCATCGGCACCGATGGTTTGAAATAATCCGGCCCCACCATGCAACCTGCGCACAGCAACACCACAACAGCGCCGAGGCCGAGGTAAAACGACTTCATCGCGCGGCGGCCTGAGCGGGTAGAGCATTCACCTGAACCGTCGTCCCGCTGATCAGAGAGTCGCTTGGGTTGAGGATGACCGGATCCGTAGTTTGGAGCCCGGACACAACCTCCACACTGCTCCCATAATCGCGCCCGATGGTCACCGGCACGAGCTCGGCTCGGCCGTTCCGAACCACGCCCACGCGCAAGCCCTCGGAGCGGAACAGTATCGTATTGGCCGGCACCGTGACTGAATTCACTGATTGCGGCAATTTGAGATGAACGCGCGCATAAGCTCCCGGAAGCAGGGTCCCACTTCGGTTATCCACATCCACTTCGACGAGCAGAGTTCGTGACGCCGGATCGATGGAGTTAGAGTTCCGCGCGATCGTGCCGCTGAAAGTTTTGCCGGGAAATTCGTCAAGCGTCAGGGATGCCGTCGCACCCGGACGCACCGCTTGCGAATAGAGTTGCGGCACCGCGACAAAGACGCGCAAAATGTTGAGGGCCGCGAGGTGGAACAGCTCCTGCCCCGGCGTGCTGGCCCCCGAATTGATGAGCGCGCCGATATCCGTGTTGCGGGCGGTGATCACGCCGTCGAAAGGGGCATAAATCTTCTGAAACCCCTGGAGCTCCTCCAAGCGCCGGACATTGGAGGTGTTCGAATCCACTGTAGCTTTCATCGCGTGAAGGGCACTTACAGCCACGTCGGTTTCCTGTTTTGACACAGAGTCTGTTTTCCAGAGGGCTTCCCAGCGGTCCGCCGTAATCTGAGCCTGGCGCAGGTTGGCCTGCGCGGTTTGAAGGTCCGCCCGGGCCTGCTGCAACTGCTGGTCCACCTCCGGCGTCTCGATCTCGGCCAGCAACTGGCCTTTCTTCACGCGGGTCCCGATGTCAGCGTGCCAGCTTTTGACATAACCGTTGGTCCGCGCAAAGATCGGCGCGTCGGTAAAAGCCTGGGTATTTCCCGGCAGAACAATTTCATCGCTAGGAGCGTCCATCTTTGGATAGACCACGTTGACCTTGGCTATCGCCGCCGCAGCCGTCGTCTGCTTCAGCTCCGCCTCCGCCTTTTTACGACTGATGAAACCGAGGCCAATGACAATGAGAAAAATTATCGCCGCGGCGGTTAGAATTGCATAGGTGGCGAGCCCGATTCCCGCGCGGTGGCTTTCATCTCGCGTATCTTCGAATTGCGTTTCGGATTCTTTCTTCTCGTTGTCTGTCATCTTATTGCTCCATGAATGAGATCGATGGCCGTTTCCCCAATCGTCTTGTCATTGACGTACCGATTGAACCGCGCCACGTCTGCCGTGGAAAATACTAAACACCGCCGGAACAAAAATCAGCGTTGCGAGCGTAGCGCAAAGCAAACCACCGATGACGGCGCGTCCGAGCGGCGCGTTCTGCTCGCCGCCGTCGCCCATTCCAAGTGCCATGGGAATCATGCCGATGATCATGGCGAGTGCGGTCATGAGCACGGGTCGAAAGCGCGTGAAACCGGCCTCGA
>DASSYL010000004.1:0-2248 GCA_035703315.1 Candidatus Acidiferrum sp.
CAAGAGAAAGCTCATTGTCGTGACACGGTCGCGACTGCGCGATTTCGTGTTCGCTTAGGGCCAATGGCGGACGTTCGAATGTGCGCCAGGATTATTTCTGAACAAACTGACAGGAAAATATTCGGAACGAAAGCAATTGACTTGGCGTTCCTGTGGCGTTTCGGGGCACAGGAGAGATCACATGAGGAAGCTACTTATCTCGACGCTGGCGACAGTGCTCGTTGTGTCTTTCGCGGTATCAGCCGAAGCCGCGAAGCAAAAGATGTCGGCCGAAGTCCAGGCTTCGTGCAAAGCGCAGGCCGCCAAGAAGTATTCTGCCATCCACTTCATCAAGCGGCGTAATTTCGTCAACAACTGCGTTGCTCAGCACGCCAAGGCCGCCGCTCCCAAAGCGGCCAAGCCAGCAACCACTGGCCAAGCCCCAAAGCAGGCTCAGTGATTTGAAGGCCCCGCTTCGGCGGGGCTTTTCATATGCTCCGACCAGATTGACGCTCGTCGAAAAAGTAAGCGGCCCAGATTTTCATGGTACACCGGCTGGCACTCGGTTTCATTTTCCCATTAGATCTTCGCACTCAAAACGGCAGTACGCCAATCGTGAGCCGGGTCGGAAATAAGCGTTCCATCGCAGCTCTTTTTTGAGACACAGGAATTGGCATATCTTTGGCGTCGAGAGGGGCACATCATGAAACTTCCGCGCTATCGATTTCTGCGCCTGCCAGCAGTGGTTGCCGCGCTGTCCTTTATTTTTTTAACGCAGTCCGGTCAGACCGCTTGGAGCCAGACAACACGAACGATCCGGATTGTAGTCCCGTTTCCACCGGGCGGCAGTGCCGATATTCTCGCGCGGCTTCTTGGTGAGCAGATCAACAAGGCCAATGGGCCAACCGTCATCATTGAAAATCGCCCTGGCGGCGGAGCCTCCATAGCCTATGAAGCGGTGGCGCGTGCAGCGCCCGACGGCAATACGCTCGTCATCAACGGCAACTCGCTGGTCATCAACCCGCATTTGCGCAAGGTCAACTACGATCCGCTCACGAGCTTCGAGCCGGTCTGCTATCTCCTGAGCTCGCCGAATTTGATCGTCGTCAACGGCTCGTCACCGTATCGCACACTCAACGACTACGTCGCCGCTGCGCAAGCAAAACCCGGCGAGCTTGCGTTCGCGACGGTTGGTCCGGCGACCACCCAACACATCGGGTTTGAGCAATTCAAGCGCCTCGCCGGCATCAATGTGACGTATGTGCCCTACCAAGGCGGAGCCCCCGCGATCACGGCACTGCTTGGGGGGCATGTGAGCGCGGTGCTGACCAATTATTCGGAAGCAGTGGAGCACTTGAATACGGGTACGCTGCGCGCACTAGTTTCTCTTTCCCGCGAGCGAATTGCTCCGCTGCCGCATGTGCCGTCGACGACCGAGGTGGGTTTAAAGGACTACGGTGTGGAGGTCTGGTTCGGCGTGCTGGCGCCGGCGAAGACTCCAAAGGATGTCCTCGCCCAACTTGCGGCCTGGTTTAAAGCCGCGATGGAAGCGCCCGACGTTAGGCCGAAGCTCGCAAAGCTCGGACTTTACCCGGTTGGGACCTGCTTGGATGAGTTTGTCGCCCACATCAGAAAGCAATACGACGAATACGGCCGCATTATCCGCGAGACCAATATCAAGAGTGAGTGAGCGCCCTGGAGTAAATAAAAGAAAGACCGCCTCATGGCGGTCTCTCCGAAACGCGAACAGCATTTTGGTCAGGCGGCTAGGTCCAGTGCAGCAGCACGCAGGCGCTTTCGATCGCGTTCGCCCCGTGCTGCGCATTTGAGGATCCGTTCGGCCAGCACTGTCTTCTGCATCGTGGCCTGCAGTTCCGGCGAAAGGCGGGCCCAAGCGTCGTCAAGGGTCTCCCTCAAAAGGGTGACCGTTTCAGGATCAAAATACACAGCTTTATTGCCGATCATTTATCACCTCACGTGCTGTTTCGATTGGCACGGGATTCACTCATGAACGTGACCACAGTCTGACAATCGTTTGACCATTGCCTGACCTTTTGCTTCCAGCGGTTCGAATTTACCGTTAGTGGTTCACGGTCGATTGAGTGACAAGTGATGTCGGCTTTATTTCGAAGAGCGGACATGTGCAGTGCAACCGCCGATGTCCGCTTTGGGCCAATAGCGGACATTTGCACTCCAATAGCCCACGTCCGCTTTTGCTCCCAAAGCGACGTTGGATGCGTTCTTTTGGACGGCCCGACTCGACGCATCA
>DASSYL010000110.1:0-3895 GCA_035703315.1 Candidatus Acidiferrum sp.
ACGCGCAGGATGAGTTTGAAATCATCGTTGTGGATGACGGTTCCACCGACCACACGCCGGAAATCGTTCGCCAGTTCGAACCGCGCGTCCGCCTGATCCGCAAGAAAAATGGCGGCCAGGCCTCCGCCTTCAACACCGGCATTCCCGAATGCCGCGGCGACATCATCGTGTTTCTTGACGGCGATGATTGGTGGACGCAGGGAAAACTGCGGCGCGTCGCTCAGGCTTTTTCCGCTGACACGTCTCTCGGCATGCTCGGTCATGCTTTCATCGAATCGTTCGACGACGGCAGCGAACGCGTCATCAAACCCGATACGCCCGCGCCGAACTTCCGTCTGGACAGCGCTTCGAACGCCGACTATTTTCGGCTCAGCCGCTGTTACTTTGGCACCAGCCGCCTGGCACTTCGTGCCAGTCTCGCACGCAAAATTCTTCCCGTTCCCGAGTCGCTTGTTTTTGAGGCCGACGAATACCTCTTCACGATGGCGCCGGCATTCGAACCGAGTCTTGTTCTCGCCGATGCGCTTACGCACTATCGCGTGCACGCCGGCAATCTGTTTCTCGCCGCCGGCGCAAGCGAGGAAGGCGAACGCCAGAAAGCCCGCGTCCTCGCCGCTCTCGCTGCCGCGCTTCGCAAAAATCTGCCGGCGACCGCCGCTTCGCCCGAAGCCATGACCATGGTCCTCGAAATGGTCGAAGCCGAGGCTGATCAGTTGCGCCTTAAACTTGACGGCGGCTGGGCTTGGGAAACGCTTCGAACCGAACGTACGATTTATCGCATCCAGCACGGCGATGCCAACTGGAAAAGCCGAGCGTTTCGAACACTCAGCATGGTTCCGGCTTTGCTCCTTCCTCCCAGAATGTTTTACGCCGGCCGACGCTGGCTCGCCGCGCAATCCTGGTACAAGCGCGCCCGCCGGGAAGCAGTACCCGTGCCCGCCTTCACCAAACTCGACGCCCCCGCCGCCGGCAGCACCTCGCCAAATCGGAAAGCGCAGTAGCGAAATCTCCGCGCAGTTGTTGATACTGCGGTGTGCGGTTCGGCATCCGCGGCGGGCGGGATTCATGCGAAATAGGCGAACTGTTTTGCTACCCTAGACGCGGGTACATCCAGCCGCGCCCACGAAAGATTGAACCGCTTCCATGGCGTATGTAACTGCAGACCAGCCCCTGACGGCGCAGGCTGCCGAGCCAGGACAGATTGCTGCGACCGTGCGCATCGAGCCGCCGCATGGCTGGCTCGAACTGCGTCTGCGCGAAACCTGGGATTACAGAGAGCTGCTTTATTTTTTTGTGTGGCGCGACGTGAAGGTTCGCTACAAGCAGACGGTAATCGGGGTGGCGTGGGTAGTGCTGCAGCCTTTGTTAAGCATGGGTATTTTCACGCTTTTTTTTGGGCGGTTGGCGAAGCTGCCATCGGACGGGCTGCCGTATCCGTTGTTTTATTTTGCGGCGCTGGCGCCATGGTGTTACTTCGCAACGGCGCTGTCTTCCGCAACGAATGTGGTGGTGGAGAATCAGCGCGTCATTACGAGAGTTTATTTTCCGCGGCTGATCTTGCCGCTTTCAAGCGTGCTCTCCGGGCTGGTGGATTTTGCGATCGCATTCGTGGTGCTGGTTGTAATGGTTGCCGGGTATGGAATGCGGCCGGGAGCGCAAGTACTGTGGCTGCCATTCCTGCTGTTGCTTGCGGCCGGTACGGCGCTGGGAGCAGGGCTGTGGCTCTCCGCGCTGAATGCACTGTACCGCGACGTGCGCTATGTGACGCCTTTTCTGATGCAGTTCTGGCTGCTGGCCTCGCCGGTGGCGTATCCGAGCAGCCTGGTACCGGCGAAGTGGCAGTGGGTGTACGGCTTGAATCCGATGGCGGGAGTGATTGAAGGATTCCGGTCGGCGCTGACCGGACACGGCCAGCCGCCGGGGCCGCTGATGCTGGCTTCAGTGGCAATGGTGGGGATTTTGCTGGTTGGCGGAGCGATGTTTTTCCAGAGGATGGAAGGAGCAATCGCAGACCGTGTGTAGAGGAAGGAGGGTTGTCCCTCGCCCCGGGTGCCGCCGCGAATAGCTGATCATAAAAAGGGTTGGCAAGACGACTTCGTGAGTATTGGTTCTAAAGGATTTAGCGTGGCAGGAATTTGTAGGTTATTCCAAAGGAACTGCGCGTTCTAGAGCCCAAGGTTTCACAGTCTCGAACAAGAGCAAGTTGGGATTGCCCGCAAGAGCGGGCAGGCAGCGCGGAATTTACCGAACGATGTTAGCATATAAGTTACTGGGAGTCGAGGAAAAGGAACGTCGCGATTAGCGAGGTGGGCCATGGCAAGCAAAACAACAGCGGGCAAGCGGATGTGTCCTCGGTGCGGGGCGGCGGAATTGCGTCGGTCGCAGATGCACGGGCTGATCGAGCGGAACATTCTGCGACCGGTGGGAATTCGGGCATACAGGTGCGCCGGGTGTGATGAAAGATTCCTGCGCTTTGGCGGAGGCGAGGAAAAACCGGTGCGTTCCGACGTCGCTTCGAAAGGGGGTTCTGAGCGGGCCGGGGCAGCGGCAGGTAGAAGCGGCAAGTGAGCGAGCTGGCGATCCGCGCTGAAGGTCTAAGCAAGCTCTACGAATTGGGCGAGCTCGAACGCTACAGTGCCCTGCGGGATACTCTGGCACGAGCGGTAGCGGCGCCGTGGACGTTTTTCCAGCGAGAAAAGAAGGAGACGTTCTGGGCGCTGGAGAACGTGGATCTGCAAGTGAAGCAGGGAGAGGTGATTGGACTAATCGGGCGAAATGGCGCTGGCAAAACGACGCTGCTGAAGATTCTGAGCCGGATCACCAAACCGACGCGGGGCTGGGCGGAAATTTACGGCCGAGTGGGTAGCTTGCTGGAAATCGGGACGGGTTTCCATCCGGAGTTATCGGGCCGGGACAATATATATCTGAGCGGCGCTATCCTGGGAATGTCAAAACGCGAAATCGCGGCAAAGTTTGACGAGATCGTGGGTTTCGCGGAGATCGAAAAATTCCTAGACACACAAATGAAGCATTATTCGAGCGGAATGTACGTGCGGCTGGCATTTGCCGTGGCGGCGCACCTGGAGCCGGAAATCCTGCTGGTCGATGAAGTTCTGGCGGTAGGGGACATCAAGTTTCAGAAGAAATGTTTGGGGAAAATGGGAGACGTGGCCAAGGCCGGACGAACGGTAGTGCTGGTGAGCCACCAGATGAACCAGATCCGGCGGCTGTGCAACCGGGCGGTGTGGATGGACCGCGGAGGCGTGCGGCGGGATGGACACACGAGTGAAGTGCTTGGGGCGTATGAAACGGCGATGTTTGCCGCCGATTCGACGCAAGAAACACGAAAAGGCGTAGAAGGCGCAAAATTTTTGCGGTGGTCCATCTTGGAGGCCAGAGACCAGGGTGACGGAGCGGGCGACAGGCGGGAACATATCTTGAGGACGGCAGGGAGTTTTCGCGTGGAGTTTGTAGTGGAACTGCGGCGGCCGATCCGGAACGGCGAACATGGGATTGCGCTGTATAACGCGGAGCGGCAACTGATGTGGGGATGGGCGGTTCCGGGCCTGAGCCTGGAGGCGGGAGTACATACGCTGTCGCATGAATTTCCGTCGCTGCCGCTGCGGCCGGGTAGCTACCAGTGGCAAGTAAACCTGGGGGATGAAAACGAGCAGCTGGACTCGTGGGATTGCAATCCGGAGATGGTGATCGAGACGGAGCAACATCAGCACTATATGGATGAATGGAACGGAGTCTTGAATGTGCCGTCGACGTTCCGGCACCGCGCCGGCGACGAAGACGGTCGGAAAACAGGTGCGCGAGCGGTGACGCCCGAGTGAGCACCGCTTCGCCGCCGATGCAATCGGGAGAAGAGTCCGGCAAAACCAAAGTGACC
>DASSYL010000140.1:0-6221 GCA_035703315.1 Candidatus Acidiferrum sp.
AGCGTTCTGTCGCGCATTGTGGAGTACCGCCGCCACGTTTTGGCCATTTTCGATACGCTAGTCGGCTCCGAGAAGGTGCCCCAGCGCATGCAGTAAGCCTCTACCCGCGCTAGAACCTGCCAATCACAATCGCCGGTTTTAAACCGCGCGCAGGCCCCTGTACTTTCGCACAGGCGAGAGGGAACTCGATCGTTCGTGAGGCAACCCAAACCCAAGTAACCAGAGTCCAACCCTGTGGGGACAAGTGCCTCAAAATACGAGAGATTTGCCGTTTTTCCGGGACGGGGTATTCTGGAGCGAACCCCGAAACCTGTTTGACGGCGGACTTGTCCGGGCGGTAGAATTCTCAAGTTTGCGTGCGGTTGAGGTGTACCAATGGCCAGGGTAGTCCGAACCCTATTTGCGACAGCTTTCTCGATATTGATTTCGCTCCCGTCTTCCGTCGCGCAGCAGGCGCAACAGGCGCCCGATCCTGCAACGCAACAAAAGCTCACCAAAGAACAAAAGAAGAAAATGGGCCGCGCTCTGAAAGAGCTTGATGCGCAGTATAAGCAGTGGCTCAACGAAGATGTCGTGTACATCATCACGCCGGCAGAGCGGCAGCAATTCCTGCAACTCGGCACCAACGAGGAACGCGAGCAGGCCATCGAGCAGTTCTGGCTGCGGCGCAGCGGCAATCCTGATTTGCCGGACAACGATTTCAAGGAAGAGCACTACCGCCGGATCGCCTACGCCAACGAACATTTCGCTTCGGGTATTCCAGGCTGGAGGACCGATCGCGGCCGCACCTACATCATCTGGGGACCGGCCGACGAAGTTGACTCGCATCCGACGGGTGGAACCTACGATCGGCCAATGGAAGAGGGCGGTGGCTCGACGACAACCTATCCTTGGGAAACCTGGCGCTACCGTTATCTCGAGGGGCTGGGCAACAACGTCATTCTGGAATTTGTGGACCCGTCCGGTTCCGGTGAATATCACCTGACGATGGACCCCTCGGAAAAGGACGCGCTGTTGCACGTGCCCGGCGCGGGCTTGAGCTTGATGGAGTCCATGGGCCTGGCGTCAAAGGCGGATCGGTTCACTCGTTCAGACGGTACGAACTTGCCCACCACCATGGGCGGTCAGCCGGCCAGCATGAATGAATTCACGCGCCTTGAGCAATACGCCAAGATTCAGCAAGCTCCTCCGGTAAAATTCAAAGACCTGGAAGCGCTCGTAACCTCCCGCATCGTGCGCGACCAGGTGCACTTTGCGTGGCGCACCGATTTTCTGAAAGTAACCAGCGAGACCGTGCTGGTGCCCGTAACGGTGCAGGTGCCCAACAGCCAGTTGTCGTTCCAAGCGAAAGACGGAGTGCACTCCGCAACACTGAACGTCTTCGGCCGTGTGAGCACGCTGAGCGGCCGCGTGGTCCAGACGTTTGAAGAAGCCATGAGCCGGGATTTTCCGGATTCGCTGTTCCAGCAATCGGTAAAACTCCAGTCCATTTATCAGAAAGCTATACCCCTGCGTCCTGGACTCTACCGCCTTGATTTGGTCATCAAAGACGTGCAGAGCGGCAACGTCGGAGTAGTGAACTCTCGCCTCCAGGTGCCCCGTTACGAGGATGAAAAACTGGAAGCCAGCTCTCTGATCCTGGCGGACCAGATTGAACGCGTGCCGGCAAAGCAAATCGGCGCAGGGCAATTTGTTATCGGTTCCTCGAAAGTTCGTCCTCGCCTCGAAGGCGATTTCACGCCCCAGGACAGGCTGGGAATCTACATGCAGGTGTACAACCTGAAGCCGGATGAGCAGACGCACAAGTCCAACGCGACGTTTTTGTACACCGTGAAAAAGGCCGGTGATAAGAGCCAGCCGGCGATTATGCAGTTCAAAGAGTCCAGCAGCGACATGAAGCAGACCGGCGATCAGATCACCATTGAGCGGTTGCTGCCGCTGGCCACGCTCGTACCCGGCAAGTACACGCTCGAAGTCAGCGCGACCGATGCGCTGGCCAACCAGACGATTTCCCGAAGTGCGGACTTTACGGTGAAGGCGCCTGCGGCGCCAACCAAGACCGCCGCGGCGAACACTACACCGGGGAGGTAACGTGGTGCAACAGGGACGGCTCCGAGTCCTGGGGACCCTGGTTATGGCCGCGGCTTGCTTGTCCATGATGACGAGCGCGGCGGAAGCGCAGGCTAAGCTGGTTGCCGGCAGCCTGACGGGAGTAGTGCGCGACCTTGCGGGCACGCCGCAAATGGGCGCGAGCGTGCAAGTGCTGGCGGAAGCTGCCGGCAGCAACAGTTCGAGCGAATTTCTCACCAACACGCAAGGCATTTTCCGCGGCGACAAGCTGGCGCCGGGGCTGTATACCATCCGCGTAACCCTCGCGGGATTCTTGCCGACCTTGCAACAGCACGTGCGCATCAACGCCAACCTCACCACCATGGTCCGCATCGAGATGGAGTCGATGTTCGCCACGCTTGAACAACTGCGTAAACAGCCAAACTCTGCGAAAGCGGACGCGGACGATTGGAAGTGGGTGCTCCGTTCGGCTTCCGGTACGCGCCCGGTGTTGCAGTGGGACGATTACGGCGCGGTGCTGGCCGCCGGTGTCGATCGCAACGCCGGCGCGCCGAAAATGCTGATGCAATTTACCGATGGAGCGCGGCGCCCCGGGTCAGTTTCCAATGTTGCCGCGGCCCCCGGCACGGCTTTCGCGTATGACCAAAAGCTTGGCGAAGGCAAACTCCTGGTCGCGGGGCAGATGAGTTATGACGAAGCGCCGGCCGGCGGCGTGGCCACGGTATGGCTGCCGACCGGAACCATTGGCGCGGGTCCGCATACCGCCTTGGTCTTGCGCGAGGCGGCTCTTGGAAACACCGGCATGACCTTCCGCGGCATGCGTTTGGACCAAGGCGGCGCTCTAACGCTTGGCGACCGCATGCTGGTTCGCTATGGCGGAGAATACTTGTTGGTGGGTCTCGGCCGGTCGGTATCGTCGGTTCGGCCGCGCATCAGCCTCGAAACGAAACTCAGCGATACTTGGCGCGCGAATGTGGTCTTTGCTTCGCAGCCGGGCGCTCCAAATTCTTTGGATTCCAATGCTCTGGATTCGAGCGGCGACGAATTGCAATCCTCCTTGGTGCGAGCTCTCGATGAACTGGACGCATTTCCGGCGCTGATGTGGCGCGACGGCAAGCCGGTGCTGCAAGGCGGGTGGCACGAGGAGATTTCAGTGGAGCGTCGCGTGGGCGAACGAGGCAAGCTGCAAATCGCCGCGTTCCACGATGACGCGCACCACCAGGCCGTGTTTGGCCGGGGCAGCGACCTTCCAGAGCGGGAATACTTTCAGGATATTTTCTCGAACGCGTTTGCTTACGACGGCGGAGCAGCCAGCAGCTGGGGTGGCCGCGTGGCGTTCCGCGAAAAACTGGGCGATGACACTGAACTCACCGCCGTATACGCAGTAGGTGGCGCTCTCGCTCCGAACGTCCCCCCCAACGCGATGACCGACGCCGTGCTGCGAGATGCGCTGCGCATGGTCGCACGGCAAAGTTTGGGCTTGAATGTCTCCGCAAAGCTGCCGCGTGCCGGCGGAAAAGTGACCGTCGGTTACAAATGGATCAGCGGACCCGCGGTTTCTCGCGTGGATAGCTACGGCGAGTCGCTGTACCAGATGGATCCTTTCCTCCACGTTTCGTTGCGGCAGCAACTTCCGAAGTTTGGACCCGGCCGGTGGGAGGCGATCGCCGATTGCGACAACCTGCTGGCTCAGGGATACGTGACCATGAACACGCGGGACGGGCAAGTGGTGCTGGTTCCGGCGTTTCGCACCTTCCGCGGAGGATTAAGCTTGCAGTTTTAAGGGTTTGGAAAGCTGTAGGTACCCTTCCAGAAAGTGGATTTCCGCTACCAGCTTCCGCAAGGGTAGTCCTAAGTTGTAGAAGCCGCAGTGAGTTAGAATCACTAGAGGTCTCCCAAGAGTGGAAGGGGAGTTGCAGAACGTCTAGGCAAGTGTGTTGGCCTAAAGGTGCCCCCTAGGGCGATTGGATCCTGTCCATGAAGCAAAGCTTTCGCGTCAGCCTCGGTGCAGTGGTATTAGCGCTAGCGACCCTGGCTGCGGTGATCTTTGCCATCCTGAACTTCGACCAGCGGGCCAGGTTCGAATTGCCCGACGACGGCGTGGCTTGGCGGGACACAGACCACGGAATCGAAGCTTGGAAGGTAACTCCCGCCGGGCCGGCGTGGCGAGCGGGAATTCGGCAGGGCGACAAACTGGTTGAGATTGGCGGGCAGTCGGCAACCAGAGCGCTGCAAGTTACCCAGCGGGTGTGGCGCGCCGGACTATGGAGCCAGCTGCGTTACAAAGTGGAGCGTGGCGGCGAAGCGTTTGAAACGCCGGTGATGGTTTCCCCGGCGGAAAAGCCGCTTACGGCAGAAAACTATCTTCGTGTCGTCGGTCTGATTTACCTCTTCATTGGAATTTTTATTTTCATCCGTCGTTGGAACGCGCCCCGCGCGGTCCATTTCTACGTTTTTTGCCTGGTGTCGTTCATTCTGTACAGCTTCCACTACAGCGGCAAGCTGGATAGCTTCGATTACGAAATTTATTGGGCAGGCGTCGTTGCCAGGTTGCTGGCTCCCGCGCTGCTGCTGCACTTCGCGCTGGTATTTCCGGAACGCGCACAGAGTTCGCTGAAGGAATTGGCGAAGTTGGCGCTGGTCTACGGCCCGCCCCTGCTGCTGCTCCTCTTGCACCTGAACGTCGCGGGAGCGTCCCTCGGCTTCTTGCCGTGGATCGGCGCGCGCGTTTTGTTGGACCAGATCGAACTCGCATACCTTGCGGGCTGCTTTGTCTTGGCCGGACTGGTGTTCTACCACAGTTTCCGCAACGCGCCGTCCGGCGTGTTGCGCCAACAGCTCAAGTGGCTCTCCGGCGGAACGCTTGCCGGCAGCTTGCCGTTTGCGCTGTTCTATATTCTGCCGTTCGCGCTGAATCCTCAGCTCAAGCCCTGGATGATTTTTTCTTCTCTCAGCCTGGTTCTGATTCCCTTGTGTTTCGGTTACGCCATCATTCGCTACCGCTTGATGGACGTGGACATCATTTTCAAGCGCGGCTTGGCGCATACCGCGGCTACTGCGGCTGTGGCCGCTGTCTTTTTCTCGCTGGTTGGTTTGAGTGGCGACATTTTTCACACCAACACCAATGATCGTCTGGTGGTGGTACTGGCCATTACCATCGCTTCGTTCCTGTTTCAGCCCGTACGCGAATGGATTCAAAGGCGGCTCGACCACTTCTTTTACCGCGACCGGCTGGATTACCGCCGCACGCTGATTGAATTCGGCCGTACTTTGACTAACGAAGTCCGCCTCGACCCCATGCTGAGTTCGGTGATGGACCGCATCTCCCAGACCTTGCTCGTGGACCGGCTCGCGATCTTCGTGGAAGACGAACAACAGCCGGGAAAAATGAAACTGGCGCGCTCCATGGGAGTGCGCGTTCACCATCCTCTCGACTTGAGTTTTCTCGATCCTTCCCGGCCGCAGATGGCGCGCAGCGCCCTGTTTTTTGAGTCCGCCCGCGGCGTGCAGAACGCCAGTGACTCGGTGCGCCATACACTCGAGCAACTGGATTTGAATTACTACGTGCCGTGCCGGATCCGCGAACACTGTGTCGCTGTGCTGGGTCTCGGCAAGACGGTCGACGGCGATTTTCTCTCCAGCGACGACGTCGAGTTGGTGCAGACCATTGCGGGCTATGTCGCCGTGGCGCTGGACAACGCCCAGCTCTACAGCTCGCTGGAGCAAAAAGCTCTGGAAATCGCCCGCTTGAAAGACTTCAGCGAAAACATCGTCGAATCACTCAACGTTGGCGTGCTGGCGGTGGATTTAAGCGGAATTGTGGAGAGCTGGAACACTCGGATGGAACAGCTTTTTGGTGTCCTGAGGCAGGACGCAGTGGGGGCGAAGCTGGACGCGCTGCTCCCGCCGGAGCTCGCCGTGGAGATTGCCGCCCGCCGCGACGAAGAGCAGATCACCGGCATCTATAAACAGAGACTGCAACATCAAGGAAAAACACTGACCCTGAACGTCTCCATCACCCCGCTGGTGAGCAAGTCCGGCGAACACATCGGTCGGCTGCTGCTGTTCGATGACGTAACGCAGCGCGAGCGCATGGAAGAGCAGATGTCGCAAACGGAAAAGCTGACATCGTTGGGGTTGCTAGCGGCGGG
>DASSYL010000243.1:0-2888 GCA_035703315.1 Candidatus Acidiferrum sp.
ATGAGCGGAGCGATTCTCGCGCAACAGCCCGAGCCACCCGGAGCGAATAAAGCCACAACCGCGGCGCGGCCCGCATCGCTAGAAGGCGACTGGAGCGGCGCGCTGCAGGTCGGCGAAACCGAACTGCAACTCGTGCTGCATCTTTCGCGAGATGCGAAAGGCGAATGGCACGCAAAGCTGGACAGCCTGAACCAGGCCGTCTTTGGAATGGACGCGTCGAAAGTGACGCGCGAAGAAGACACGCTGCGGTTCGAGATTGCTTCGGTGGGTGCGAAGTTTGAGGGAAAAATTCAGGCGGACCACCGCACGATCCGCGGGCTTTGGGAACAGAGTGGCACAGGTCTGCCGTTGAAATTGGAAAAGCGCGCCGCCGGTGCGACCTCGCGAGGCGTTGCCGCCGCTGTTTCCAAAGCAGAAGGCACGTGGCAAGGCGCGATTGAAGTGACCAACATGCGGATGCGGCTGCAAATGCACGTTTCGCATGACGACAAAGGGAAACTGCTCGCGTCCATAGACAGCCTGGATCAAGGTATTCAAGGAATTCCCGCTTCCAAGGTGACCGAGCAAGAAGGCCAGCTTAGTTTTGAGATTCCGGCGTTTCAGGCCGAGTATCACGGCAGGCTGAGTGCTTCAAAAGATGAGATTACTGGCGAGTGGGCGCAGAACGACACCATCGAGAAGCTGGATTTTCGCCGTTCGGACCAGCCGCTCGAATTGCGCCGGCCGCAAACACCGGCGAAGCCTTATCCATACCTGGTCCAAGAAGTTTCATTTCCCGGGGGAGGTGGCAAGGCGACGCTGGCTGGCACCTTGACGATGCCCCAGGGTGCGGGACCGTTTCCCGCAGTCGTGTTTGTCGGCGGTTCGGGTCCATCAGACCGCGATGAAACAATCGCCGGCCACAAGCCATTCTTGCTGTTGGCGGATTTGCTTACAAGAAAGGGAATTGCGGTGCTTCGCTACGACAAGCGCGGCATCGCGCAGTCCACCGGCGACTATGAACAAGCTACGATGGATGATTTTACAAACGATGCGCAGGCCGCGCTCGACTATCTGAAGGCACGCAAAGAAGTAGATCCCAAGCGAGCCGGCGTGCTGGGACACAGCGAAGGCGGAGTCCTGGCCGCGCAACTTGCAGTGCGTGCCGGCGATTTGGACTGGCTGGTGCTTCTCGCAACTCCCGCCACTACTGGAGAACACACGCTGCTTCGCCAATCCGAACTGATCGCACGTACCGGAGGCTTGCCGGAGGAGCAGATCGCGCGCAGCCAGCAATTCGACCGCCAGGCTTACGCCGCGGTACGCCAGGCAAAGAGTCCGGCCGCCCTGGAGGCGCGCTTGAAAGAGCTGATTGAAAAAAGCGGACTCAGCGCGTCCATGCCTCCGGCGGCGTTCGAAGCGCAAATTCGCCTTATGACGACGCCATGGTTCCGGCAGTATCTGGATTCCAATCCTGTGCCACTGCTAGAACGGATCAAGTGTCCGGTGTTGGCGCTGAATGGCGATCGTGATTTGCAAGTGGACGCCAGCGAAACGGTGCCGCTTCTTCGCCAGGCCTACGAAAAAAGCGGCAACAAGGACTTCACGGTGCTGGAAATCGAAGGCGTCAATCACCTTTTCCAAAAAGCGCAATCCGGTTCGCCTTCGCTTTATGGTGCGATCGAGGAAACCATGGCGCCGGAAGTGCTGAATGCAATCACTGGTTGGGTGGCCAAACACACCGCGCAATAGCATTCGTCACGGGCAGTAAAGTGTTGCGAAGTTGTAGCACGCTGCTCGCGTGTGTTCTTGCAATTGAAAAGCGCAAGGTATTATAGGGACGGAGCACAAAACGTTCCCGTGCCGCCCAAATTTCACCTCTCACTGCTGATTCACGCGCATCAACCGGTCGGCAATTTTGAAGATGTTATGGAGCGCTGCTATCAGCAGGGCTATCTGCCTTTTGCCCAACTGCTCGAAAAGCATCCGGCCATCCGCGTGGCGCTGCACTATTCCGGCCCTTTGCTGCTGTGGGTGAAAGCGCATCATCCTGAATATTTTCAGTTGCTGCGCTCCCTGGTGGAGCGCAAACAGGTCGAAATGGTTGGCGGCGGATTTTACGAGCCGATCCTTGCGGTGATTCCTCTGGAAGATCAGCGCGAACAAATCGACCGCCTTTCTGCATATATTGAAGAACATTTTGGCGAAAAGCCTTCTGGCGCCTGGCTGGCCGAACGCGTTTGGGAGCCGCAACTGCCTTCAGTGCTGGCCTCGGCCCAAATTGGCTACACGCTGGTGGACGATTTTCATTTCCTTTGTGCCGGCTTCGAGCCGCCCGAACTTTTCGCCGCCTATCAGGCCGAAGATCGCGGCAAGAGTGTGCGCCTGTTTGCGGGACAAAAGGCGTTGCGCTATCTGGTTCCCTGGGAAAAAGTTTCCAATGCCATGGCCTATCTGAAAGAATCTGCGGCGATGCATCCCGGCGGTATCGCCATTTTCGGCGACGACATGGAAAAATTCGGCGTCTGGCCGGGCACCTACGAATACTGCTACACCGACCACTGGCTGGAGGATTTTTTTACCGCGCTAGAAGCCAGCGCAGATTGGCTCAGCCTCACGCCCCCGGGCGAGTATGCGAAAACACACGCTCCGCTTGGCCGAGCCGATTTGCCGGCCGCGTCCTACCCCGAAATGATGGAATGGGCCTTGCCGACGCCGGTTCGCCAGCGCTTCCACTTGGTGCAGCAGGAGTTCACCACACGCCCGGAAGTAGCGGCGTTTCTGCGAGGCGGTTCGTGGCGCGGGTTTTTCCGCAAGTATCCAGAGTCCAATCTGCTGCACAAGAAAATGCTGCGTGCCAGCACACGGCTCGCTGCGGTTCCACAGCGCCGCACCGAGTCGCGCACTTC
>DASSYL010000213.1:0-4526 GCA_035703315.1 Candidatus Acidiferrum sp.
TCGGCAACGGAGTCTTCCTCGATCTGAAGTATCACGACATTCCCAACACCGTCGCGGGAGCTGTTTTAGCTTCGGCCGCCATGCCGGGCGTGCAACTTGTCAATGTCCACGCGCTCGGCGGCAGCGCCATGCTGAAGGCAGCGGCACAGGCCATTAGCGCCGGAGTGCCTATGGGGGCGGACCGGCCGCGCCTGATTGCGGTTACCGTCCTGACCAGCATGGATCAAAAAACGATGCGGGAAGCGGGCATTGCCGGAACTCCGTTGACTCGCGCGGTGAAGCTGGCCCTGCTGACCAAAAAATGCGGTGTGGACGGAGTCGTTGCCTCCGTGCAGGAAGCCAAAGCGATCCGCAAAACGTGTGGCCGCGATTTTCTGATTGTGACGCCGGGCGTTCGTCCGCTGGAAAAAACCGGCGGCAAGAAAAAGGACGATCAGGCGCGCACCGCTACTCCCACACAGGCCATACAGGCGGGAGCGGACTACATCGTGGTGGGGCGCCCGATTACCGCGGCTGCCGATCCTCGCGCAGCGGCACAAGCAGTAGTGGAGGAGATTGCGGCTGCTAAATAGTTTCCCGCTTCGTTCATTTGACCCACTCTCCGCCTTCCCGTAGCATCCAGAAAGAAACTTCGTTTCCTTCCCATGTCATTAAAAAACATCATTGTCGGTACCGCTGGCCACATTGACCACGGCAAGTCTTCGCTGGTCGAAGCGCTGACCGGCACACATCCCGACCGCCTCGAGGAAGAAAAGCGCCGCGGAATTACCATCGACCTTGGTTTTGCGTTTCTGCGGGAAGACGGCGTGCAGTTTGGCTTTGTGGATGTTCCGGGCCACGAACGCTTCGTCGGCAACATGCTGGCTGGTGCGGCCGGGATTGACCTCGTGCTGCTGGTTGTTGCCGCGGACGAATCCATCAAACCGCAAACCCGCGAGCATTTTGATATTTGCCGGATGCTGGGCATTCAACGTGGCATCGTGGCTTTGACAAAGGCTGACCTGGTGGACCGCGAGACGATGGAGCTCGCGCGGTTGGAAATTGAAGACTTTCTGCGCGGCTCGTTCCTGGATGGCGCTCCCATTCTTCCCGTCAGCGGCAAAACGGGTGCGGGACTGCCCGAATTGAAGAAGGTACTGGTCGAACAAGCCCGGCAGGTTGCCGGAAAAGATGTGCAGCAGGATTTTCGCCTGCCGATCGATCGGTCCTTCTCGGTCAAGGGATTCGGGGCCGTGGTAACGGGTACGCTCGTTGGCGGTACCGTCGCTGTGGGCGATGAAGCCGAGCTATTTCCAAGCAAAACACGCTTGCGTGTGCGCGGCGTGCAATCGGGCGGCCAATCCTCAGAACGCGCGGAAGCGGGCCAGCGCACCGCGGTGAATCTGGCCGGCGTGGATCACCATTCGCTGAAACGCGGCATGGTGCTTGCGGCGCCGGGCCGCTATCGCGCCACGCGGCGAATTGATGTAAAGCTGCAGCTCCTGCCGTCCGCGCGAAAACTCAAAAATCGTGCACAAGTTCACTTTCACAGCGGATCGTTTGAGACGATGGCCGAAGTCGCATTCTTCGGCGCGACGGAACTTTCAGGCGGCCAGGACTCCTTCGCGCAACTCAAGCTAAAAGAAAGCGTTCTGCTGCTGCCGGGCGACCGCTTCATCATCCGGCAATCGTCGCCGCTCATCACTATCGGCGGCGGCGCCGTGCTGGACGCGATTCCGCGGCGGCCGCGCGCCAAGGAGTCGCCTCGGCAAAACTTTCTATCGGCGGTCGAGCAAAACGACAAAGCCGAAATACTTGCTCAACTGGTCGAGCGAGCGCTCTTCGGCCTGCCGCAAAAGGAAATTGCAGCGCGCACCGGCTGGACCGATTCCGAAATCCAGCACACGGTTCGCGGTCTTATGGAAGCCAAACGAATCGGCGTCACGGCAGGTGATGCTCCCATCCTTTATCCAGCGCCCGCTTTCGACGAACTGTTCAAGAAAATTTCCGATCGCGTGGAGCAGTTTCACAAGCAAAACCCGCTGCAACCGGGAATGACCCGCGAAGACTTGCGGATCGCGCTGGCTCGCCGCTTGCGGCCAGAGATTTTTCGCCTGGCGCTCGAAGAACTAGCGGCGCAAAAGAAACTCGATCTGCAGGGCGAACTTGTGAAGCGCGCCGGAGCCCAGGTTTCTCTTCTACCGGAGGAAGCAAGGGCCAGAGATCAGATCGAGGCGGCATTTTCTTCCGCCGGGCTGACAGTACCTTCCGTCAAAGAAGTGTTAGGAAAGCTTTCGATCGAGGCGCGGCGTTCCGAGAAACTGCTGCAACTGCTGCTCCGCGATAAAGCGTTGATTCGCGTTGCACCCGAGCTGATTTTTCACCGCGACGCACTGGCAGAATTGCGCGGGAAGCTGGCATCCTACAAGAAGGCGAAGGGCGAGCGAATCTCAGTGCCCACCTTCAAGGACTTGACCGGCATCACACGCAAATACGCGATTCCGTTGCTGGAGTATTTGGACCGCGAGCGGGTGACCCGGCGGCAGGGCGACGAGCGTGTTATACTTTGATGTTCAGAGGTTGGTAAAACAAACTCTGAAACCCGGATTTTAAGCCCTTTTCGCTCGTTGACCCTCGCCGGGATCGTGCTAGATTCAGGGATAGCAGGGGCAGGAGGCAGTATGGAATTTCCAATGCACTGGCTGATCATTCTGGTCGTCGTGCTGATCCTTTTTGGCGGCCGCAAAATTCCCGAGCTGATGCGCGGGTTGGGTGAGGGCGTGCGTGGATTCAAGGAAGGCATGTCGGGCAACGGTCCCAAGGCCACCCCGCCGGCACAGTCGGCATCGACTGAGAAGCCCGCTGAAGAAAAACCGCAAGCCTAAACGATTCCCAGCAACTTGGATTTATGAGGGCGACCGAAACGTCGCCCTTTTTTTCTTTAGGCGTACTGAGTTTCAGTCGTCGGACCAGCCGAGCGCCGCTAACTCACGGCACAACCTGGCAAGAGGCAACCCCACGACGTTGAAGTAGCAACCATCGATGCGCGGAATGAAACGCCCGGCAATTCCTTGAATCGCGTACGAGCCCGCTTTGTCAAAAGGCTCTCCCGACGATAGATATTTCACGATTTCCTCGTCGGAAAGCGCGCCAAAATGCACTTGCGTTATCTCGGTAAATTCGCGGCGCTCCGCGTCGGGCAAACGAACCAACGCGACTCCTGTAATCACGGAATGCGTACGGCCGGAAAGCTTCTCCAGCATTTGCCGAGCGTCGTCGGAGGTGCGAGGCTTGCCCATCATGGTGCCATCGAGCGCGACGACGGTATCCGCTGCGATCACAATGGCGGACCCGACGGCGCGAGCGGCAACCAGTTCCGCTTTGGCGGCGGCCAGGCGCCGCACCAGATCGGTCGCGGTCTCGCCGGGAAGCGTGGTTTCATCCACCGCCGAAGAAAGCACGCTAAAGGGAATGCCGGCATCGCGCAGAATTTCCGCGCGGCGGGTCGAAGCGGAAGCAAGAATCAACTTCATGGGGAGCTGCGGAAAGAATACTACAGCCCAGCAAGGGCGGCAGCTGTCGAGTGAGTCCGACCGACGTTTACCCGGCTTTGCTGCTTAGAGAACCACAGACTCCTGATACTCGCCGAAGGTTCGGCGCAGCGTATCCGAGATTTCTCCGACGGTCGCATATTTTTCGACTGCGTCCAGAATCGCCGGAAGCAAATTCTCACTACTGCCGGCGCGGCGGCCGAGTTCGCTCAAGGCCCCTTGTGCCCTTACCGCATCGCGTCTGCTTCGCAGCGCTTGCAAGCGAGCCACTTGTTCGCGCTCCATTGCCGGATCAATCCGCAACGTTGGAATTTGCCGCTCCTCTTCTGCCTGAAATTCGTTTACGCCGACAACGATTTGCTCTTTCGTTTCCACCGCCCGCTGATAGTCGAAAGCCGACTTCTGAATCTCTTTCTGCACGTAACCGCTTTCGATCGCTGCCAGCATTCCTCCGAGCGCAGCGATCTTTTCCAGGTATGAGCTCGCCGCCGCCTCAATCTGCGCGGTCAGCGCCTCGATGGCATAGGATCCCGCCACCGGATCAATCGTATTTGCGACACCTGTCTCGTGTGCGATTATCTGCTGCGTTCGCAGGGCAATCAGCGCTGAGTCTTCCGTCGGCAGCGCGAGCGCCTCATCCAACGAGTTGGTGTGCAGTGACTGGCAGCCGCCGAGCACCGCCGCCAATGCCTGCAATCCCACTCGCACGATATTGTTTTCCGCCTGCTGCGCGGTGAGCGACGATCCCGCCGTCTGCGCATGGAACCGCAACATGAGCGACCGTTCGTCCTTCGCTCGAAACCGCCCCTTCATGATCCGAGCCCACAGCCGCCGCGCCGCGCGAAACTTCGCAATCTCCTCCAGAAAATCGTTGTGCACATTAAAAAAGAACGACAACTGCGGTGCGAACTCATCCACCGCCAGGCCGGCATCCAGCGCTGCCTGCACGTAGGCGATCCCATCCGCTAGCGTGAACGCCACTTCCTGCACCGCCGT
>DASSYL010000275.1:0-3536 GCA_035703315.1 Candidatus Acidiferrum sp.
CCCACGCGAATCAATTCCTGGAACACTTTGTAATATTCCGGCCGGCAATCCGGATACCCGGAGCTGTCTTCCGCCACCGCCCCAATGTAAATCGCGCCCGCGCCGATCGCCTCGGCCCAGCTCACCGCCACCGACAGAAAATGCGCATTGCGAAACGGCACATACGTGACGGGAATCGCGCCGCCGTACACTCCCGGCGTGTTCAATTCATTTTCGGGAACCGCTATATTCACATCAGTCAGCGCCGATCCGCCGATGGCCCGAAAATGTTCCAGCCGCACCATCAGTCGCTGCTTCACACCATAAAAATCGCCAATGTCGCTGAACGCCTGCGCTTCGCGCGACTCCGTCCGCTGCCCATAACTCGCATGCAGCAGCGCTACGTCCTCCGCGCCATGCCGCTCCCGCGCCTTCGCCGCGCACACGCACGAATCCATTCCACCGCTTAGCAGTACTACCGCTTTTCGTGAGTCCGCCGCTTCCGCCAATCCTGCTCTCTCTTTCGAATTTTTCCTTACTTACTTCTTTCGTTACTTCGATTTTTTCGTCTTTCTCTACACGCCCTTCGTCGCCGGATGCCAAATGAATTTGTGCAGTTGCAACCCGAGCCGCACCGGCAGACCATCCGCCAAAATCCACTCCACCAGCTGGCGCGGCTCCAGCCCTTCCCAGCTTCCGTTCGGATCAGCGACGACTGGCGAAAACAATACCTGCCTCACGCGCTTCGCCAAGCCATGTTCCCGCGTAAATTCCCGCGCAAACTCATAATCCCGCCGCGTCGACAAAACGAACTTGATTTCGTCCTTTTCGTCCACCGCTTCCAGATTTTTCGCGTCAAATGTCTCCGCTTCGCCCGAATCCGGGCACTTCACATCCACAATCTTGATGATTTCTTTAGGCAGCCGCCCCACAAATCTCTCGCCGCTGGTCTCAATCATCACTGTATAGCCGCGCGACACCAGGGCCTCGGCCAGCGGATAAACCTCTTCCTGCAGCAGCGGCTCTCCTCCCGTCAATTCCACCAGTGGCACATCCGCATCCGTGCCACTCTGTTCCGCGCTCCGCCGGCACAGTTCATCCACGCGAGCGAGCACTTCCTCCACGCTCATTTTCTTCCCGCCGTGAAATGCATACGTGGTGTCGCACCACGTGCACCGCAAATTGCACCCTGTCAAACGCACAAACACACACGGCAACCCCGCGCGCGTCCCTTCTCCCTGCACCGATTTGAATATTTCCGTGATGAACATCAGGAACCAGCTATTGCTTCCCCACCGCTTCCGGCCGGTAAGTCGCGCTCGACGTATCTGTCTCCCAAACAATCACTTCCGTAATCCCCGCTCCGTCCGGCAAATCACTCAATCCGCGCCGCGTCTCCTCGTAAAAAAATCTCGCCAGGTTCTCCGCCGAAGGATTCACCGTCCGAAACGGCTCCAAATCGTTCAAAAACTGGTGATCAATCCCCGCGATAATCCCCCGCACCACCCGCTTCAAATCCGTAAAATCCACCAGCAGCCCGATGTCATTCAGCTTCGGCCCGGCCAGCGTCACCCGCACACGGTAATTGTGGCCGTGCACGTTCTCGCACTTCCCCTTGTATCCCCGAAGCGCATGCCCCGAAGAAAACGTTTCTTCCACCCTCACTTCAAACATGCAATCTCTTCGCTTTCTTTCCCTATGTAATCTTTACTGTACGACTTCACCTTTCCTCAAAAAACCTCTCCACATCCCGTAATTCCTGCGTTTTTCGATACTTCGGCAGCGAGTCTATAAAAATTTTACCATAGGCCATCCGCTGAATCCGGTTGTCCAGAATCGACAACACGCCGCGATCCGTCTTCGATCGAATCAATCTCCCAAATCCCTGCTTCAGCGCCAGCACCGCCGCCGGCACCTGATATTCCGCAAACGCGTTCCGCCCTTCTTCATTCAGCGCACTCACCCGCGCCGCTACAATCGGATCGCTCGGCACTGCGAACGGCAGCCGGTCCACAATCACGCACGAAAGTTGCTCGCCCGGCACGTCCACTCCCTGCCAGAAACTCGCCGTAGCAAACAACACCGCGTTCGGCGTGGTCTTGAATCGCTCCAGCAGCACTGACCGCGGCGCCGTCCCCTGCAGCAACAATGGATACGGCGACCGCATGCTCACTCGTTCAAACAAATCCCGCATCTGCGAATAGCTGGTAAACAAACAAAACGCCCGCCCCTCGCTCAACTCCAGCAGCCGCAAAATCTCCTCCGCCGCCCTTGCCTGAAACCCCGCGTCGCGCACATCCGGCATCCGCTGCGGCAGATACAGCAGCGCCTGCTCGCCATAGTGAAACTCCGGAGGCAGCGTGCGCTCTTTCACATGATCCAGCCCCAGGCGTTGCTTGATGTAGTCAAATCGTCCGCCGACCGTCAGCGTCGCCGAGGTCATCACCACCGTGTCAAACTGCTCGAACAGGCGCTCTCGCAAAATTTGGCTCACATCAATCGGGGTCGCGGCTAAAAATACGCCTTTGTTCCGCCGTTCGAACCAGTACACAAAATTTTTCTCATTCGATTCGAACAGAAACGCCATCTCCTGTCGCAGTTCGAAACTCCGCCGCCCCAGCCGCATCAACTCTTCCGGCTTCTGCATCACCGCCGCGAATTCCGTCTCCAAACCCTTCAGCGCGTCCATAAGCGCCGTGTACGCCTCGCGGTTCTGCTCCAGAAATGCTTCCCGCTCCTGCCGCGAAAACGGAAACCGCCCTTCCCGCCCCGGAAACGCCTCAAAAAACGTCCGATTCCTCTCACGAATCCGCTGCGTCCTCCGCAGCAGCGATGGCGTCCCTAGTTTCAGCATCCGCAGTGCTGCATCCGCATCCCGCGCCAGCTCCTCAAACCGGTAATTTGAAATCTGCCGTCCGAAATAATCGCTGGCCACATCCTCAATCTCATGCGCTTCGTCAAACACCACCGCCGAATACTCCGGCAAAATGCTGCCGAAATCATCCTGCTTCAGCGCCAGGTCCGCAAAAAACAGATGGTGATTCACAATGATCAAATCCGCTTCCCGCGCCCGCGCATGCATTGCCGTCACAAAACATTCATTAAAGTCCGCGCACTTCTGGCCGGTACAACTATCCCGCCGCGCGTCCAGCCGCGTCCACAAATCCGCGTCATCCGCCAAAAACGTCAGCTCCGCCCGATCTCCCGTTTCCGTCTCCTTCGCCCAGTCGCGGATCTGCTGAAACTGGTCCAGCTCCTCCATCCCCTTCAGCATCGGCGTGTCCGCCATCGCGTGCAGCTTCGCGCGGCACAAGAAATTACCGCGCCCTTTCATCACCGCCACTTTCAATTTCGGGGCAAAGTGCTTCTGCAAAAACGGAATGTCTTTTTGATACAACTGCTCCTGCAACGACTTCGTCGCGGTCGAAATCACCACCCGCCGCCCGCTGCAGATCGCCGGCAACAGATACGCCAGTGTTTTCCCGGTCCCTGTCCCCGCCTCCACAATTGCGTGGTGCTTCCCCTGAAACGCGTCGTGCACCGCCTGCGCCATCTCC
>DASSYL010000358.1:0-4152 GCA_035703315.1 Candidatus Acidiferrum sp.
GGCGCGATTCATACGGCGGCATTGCTGCTGCGGTCGGGTCTGGAAAACCGCCATATCGGCCGGCACTTGCATCTGCATCCTGTGTCAAACGTGTGCGGCGTTTTTGACGAGGAGATTCGTCCGTGGGAAGGGACGATGCAGGCGATCTACTCCGACCAGCATCGGTTTATGACGGCGAATTACGGCGTGAAGTATGAGACGACGTCGCTGCAGCCGGTGATCGCGATGGCGGTGATGCCGTGGCGGGAGCCAACAGACTTTCGAGCGAGGATGGAACAGTTGAAATGTACCGCGGCGATTGGCGTGCTTGTGCGCGATCGAGGAGAAGGCCGGGTGACCACTGACCGCGAGGGCCATCCGGTAACAAGCTACTCGCTTTCGGATTACGACCGGCGCCACATGCAACGCGGGTTTCGCGGCGCGGCGGAAATTCTGGAAGCAGCGGGCGCTCGACGTATCTATTCGCCACACGTCAAGCTATGTTCCTATGAGCCAGGCAAGAACGGATCCCTGGCACAATTCGCGTGCGACATGGATGCGGCCGGCTGGGGCAATGCGCAGCTGGCGCTATTTTCGTTTCACATCATGGGCACGGCGCGCATGGGCGATTCGTCTTATAGGTCGGCGACCAATCCGCAAGGCGAGACTTGGGAAGCAAAAAATCTGTTTGTGATGGACGGCTCGTCGTTTCCGAGCGCATCGGGAGTAAATCCAATGATTTCGATTGAGGCAATCGCGCACCGGAATGCCAACATTTTGGCGAAATGAGCCGAGTTCGGCGGGCTTTTTGCGCGCCTGATGGCCCGGCGTATAATGGGGGAATGCCAATGAGCCAAAATAGTGCGCATACGGGCGGTGCAACGCACGGAACAATGCACGGAACCACGGTTTTGTGCGTACGCAAAGAGAGCAAGGTGGTGTTGCTGGCCGATGGCCAGGTGACCATGGGCGATCACGTGATGAAGCACACCGCCCGCAAGACGCGCAGGCTTTATCAGGACAAAGTGATCGCGGGCTTTGCCGGCTCGACCGCGGATGCTATATCACTTTTCGAGCGCTTTGAGGGTAAGCTGCAGGAATTTTCCGGCAACTTGCCGAAAGCGGCGGTGGAGTTGGCTAAAGATTGGCGCAAGGACCGCGCGTTGCGCCATCTGGAAGCGCTCCTGATCGTGGCGGACGCCAAGGGAACTTTTATTTTGTCCGGCAATGGCGACGTGATCGAGCCGGACGACGGCATCGTGGCGATCGGCTCAGGCGGCTCGTATGCGCTTGCCGCGGCACGCGCGTTGATGAAACACTCAAAATTGGGGGCGAAGGATTTAGCGATGGAAGCGATGCGCATCGCCAGCGAAATTTGCATCTATACCAATGCGAACTTCACGGTCGAAGAGTTGGGCTAGCCGGCAACAAGCCGCAAATTAAGAACGGACCACTGAAAAACTTTTATGGCAAGCAAGTCTGAAAAAGAATTGGTTCTGGTGCAGGGCGGAGCGAACGGCGCGCAGCCGGAAGGCGAGGAGTTTCTGCCCGCGCTGGACGACATGACGCCGCGGGAAATCGTGGCAGAGCTGGACAAATATATTGTGGGGCAGGCGGCCGCGAAACGCGCGGTTGCCGTGGCGCTGCGCAATCGAGTTCGGCGGCAAAAGCTGCCGCCCGAGCTTTCGGACGACATTTTACCGAAGAATATTTTGATGATCGGGCCGACCGGCGTCGGCAAGACCGAGATTGCGCGGCGGCTGGCACGCCTTGCGGGCTGCCCGTTCGTGAAAGTGGAGGCTTCGAAATACACCGAAGTCGGCTATGTTGGGCGCGACGTGGAATCCATGGTGCGCGACCTGGTGGAAATGTCCATCGACATGGTGCGCGAAGAGAAACTGGATGAAGTCGCTGAGCGCGCCGAGCAGGCCGCCGAAGAGCGGGTGCTGGATTTGTTGCTGCCGCCGCCCCCTCCCGCTGGGCCGGGAACGACGGAGAGTGATGCTGCCTCTCAGCGCGAACAGAATCAGCGCACACGCGAAAAACTGCGCGCACAGCTTCGTGAAGGCAAACTTGACCAGCGCATGGTGGACTTGGAAGTCCGCGAGCGCATGATGCCGTCGTTCGAAGTCATCTCCAACCAGGGCGTGGAGGAAATGGACGTCAACTTCAAGGAAATGCTCAGCGGCATGTTCGGCCAGCAAAAGAAGAAGCGCAAAATGAGCGTGGCCGACGCCTTCGAGTATTTGATCCAGGAAGAAGAAGGCAAGCTGGTGGACATGGACCAGGTGACGCGGATCGCCGTGGAGCGGGCCGAGCAGATGGGGATTATTTTTATCGACGAAATCGACAAGGTGGCAGGGCGCGAGTCCGGCCACGGGCCCGACGTAAGCCGCGAAGGCGTGCAGCGCGACATTTTGCCGATCATCGAAGGCACGACGGTGAACACACGCTACGGCATGATTCGCACCGACCACATTTTGTTTGTGGCGGCGGGTGCGTTCCATGTGACCAAGCCTTCCGATCTGATACCGGAGCTGCAAGGCCGGCTGCCGATTCGCGTTGAGCTGCAATCGCTAAAAGAAGAGGACTTTGTGCGCATCTTGACGGAGCCGAAGAATGCGCTCATCAAGCAGTACATCGCCCTGCTCGAAACGGAAGGTTTGAAGCTGACTTTCACCGACGACGCTGTGGAGACCGTAGCGAAGTTCGCCACCCAGGTGAACGAGCAGACGGAAAACATTGGCGCGCGGCGACTGCATACGATTCTGGAAAAAGTGCTCGACGAACTGTCGTTTGAGGCGCCGGACTTGAAGAAAAAGACGGTGAAAGTGGACGCCGCGTACGTGAACAAGCAGCTGGCGGACATCGTGAAGAACCAGGATTTGAGCCGCTACATTTTGTAATGACTGACAATTGAAAATGAAAAACAGAAAAGGGCCGCGCCTTTTTGACCAGTCTTTCGTGGCGCTCCTGGCTTTTTTCTGTTTTGTGCTGGTTTGCGCCATGGCGGGTTGCGGCGCTCCCGGCGAACCGCAGCCGCCTTCGCCGCCGATTCCCGCGGCAATTACGGATTTGACCGCCCATCAGCAAGGCAACGGTGTTCAGTTGGTTTTCACATTGCCAGGGCGCACGACCGCCGGCGAACGGCTAGCCGAAGCCCCAGCGACGGAAATCTTTCGCGGCACGCTGAAGCCCGACGGAAAGCCGGAGAACAAATCGTTCCGTTTGGTGTACACGATTCCCGGCGCGCTGGCCGACACCTACGCCGCGCAGGGAAAGATTCGGTTTACCGATCCGATTGCGGCGGAAGAGCTGCGGGCGCGGCCGAGCACGCTGCTGGCCTATCGGGTGCGAACGCGCGCGTCGAAAAAGAAGGATTCCGCCGACTCGAACACGGTGGTCGCAAGGTTATACGCCGTTGCCGACAAAATCTTTGCAGTAGACGTGAACGTTACGCAGAACGCAATCGAGCTTTCCTGGCAGGCGCCAAAAATTGGCGCAGGCTCCGGCGAAACAGTTGCCGCCTATCACATTTATCGCGGGGAGTTGGATGCGGAGGCACCTATCCCAACAGGCGGCGATCTGTCGCAAGCCAAGTGGAAAAATCCGCCGCTCTTGCTCGCGCCCGCGCAGAACAATTCTTATAGCGATACGTTTTTCGAGTTTGGCAAGACGTACGTCTACCTGGTGCGCAGTGTGACCATTGCGGAAGGAAACCCGATTGAATCAGACGACTCAACTCCGGCAATCGTGGCGCCGCGCGATAACTTCTCTCCGGCTCCGCCGCAAAATGTCGTGGCGGCCGTTCTTCCCGGCGAAAACGACTCGCGTATCGTGGATTTGTCGTGGTCCATCAATGTAGAGAACGATCTGGCGGGCTATCGAGTCTATCGTTCTGAAAAGCAGGGTGAGCGCGGCCGGTTGTTGCAAACCGAATTGTTGGCGTCTCCGTCTTTCCGTGATTCCTCCGTGCAGGCCGGACACCGCTACTGGTATGCGGTCACGGCTGTCGATCGTGCGGGCAACGAAAGCCAAATTTCCGACGCGACACTCGCCGATCTGACACAGCCGGTTCCCTGAAGGCTGGTACACTCTTTTTCCATGAAATTTTGCCGATTCATTTCTGCAGCCGCAGCATCCGAGCCACGCTACGGAATCCTCGATGAAGAT
>DASSYL010000369.1:0-9637 GCA_035703315.1 Candidatus Acidiferrum sp.
ATCAACTCCTGCCCGACGTGGACCGCCGCATCTTCCGGCCCGCAATAGTCCTTGGCGACAGCACGCGCCCGGAAACCACGCAGTTCGACATGGTTCAGGCTTTTAGCCTTCTGCAATCTCTTCCTGTCCTCCCCCTCAAGCCCAGCGACCGCATCGACATCGTTCCCGCCAACTATGTCGGCAAAGCCATCGTCGCCATCCACCAGAAAGACTCGCCCAGATATCCGCGCTACCACCTGTCCTCCGGCACCGGCTCGCAGACCTATCGCGAACTCACCGACGCTCTCGCCACTGCTGCGTCGGGCTCGCATCCCACTTACCTTCCGTCGCTTGGCAAAACTTTCTCCGGCACGGTCAACTGGCTCTCCCACAAAAAGAGCAATCTCGGTCGCGGCGCTTCGCTCCTCAAAGTTTTCTGGCCTTATCTGGTCTGGAACACCGTCTTCGATAACTCCCGCGTCATCGAAGAGCTTGGCGGCGAAGCTCCCGCGAAATTCTCCACCTACGCCTACCCGTTGCTGAAATTCAGCCGCGAAAATAGATTTCGCTACCCAGTCAAGCCGTGGCCGTCGCAAAATGCCTCCATGACCACCGTCAGCGGAGCCGCCCGCGCATGACCGACTTTCTCCTCGTCGCCTGGGTCAGCATGCTGATCGAACTCACCCGCCTGCGATGGATGCTGGGAGTTGGCAAAACTTGGACTCCCGGCGAAAAACTCAAGCTCCTCTTCGCCGGCTACAACGGCACGCGCAACACCGGTTCCGACGTACGCGTCAACGAGATGATCCGCCAGATCCGCCACGTCATCGGCGCGCAAAATGTCGACTTCAGCGTTATGACGCAAAGCTTCGATCGCACCAAGGGCTACTTCGAGGGCACGCGCCAGGTCCACCTACCCGACGTCTTCCCGCCCTTCCTCTACAGCGAAACCCGCGCCAACCACGGCGTCGTCGCCTGCGAAGGCTCCATGTTCAAGAGCAAATTCGCCAACGCCCTCACCACCATGATGATCGGCTCGCTCGGCCACGCCTCCGCGGAAAACAAACTTTCCGTAGCCTATGGCGCCGAAGCCGGCCACATGGACTCGCTCATTGAAAAAATGTGCGCCCGATACGTCCACGATTCGCTGGTCATCACGCGCAATGTCGAATCGCAATCCGTCCTAGGCAAACTCGGCATCTCGACCGAACTTGGCACCGACACTGCCTGGACCTTCGAACCCCATCCCGATTCCTACGGCCGCAAAGTACTCCGCGACGCCGGCTGGGACGAAAAGACCCCCGTGCTGGTCCTCTGCCCGATTCATCCCTTCGTTTGGCCCGTCAAAGCCTCGCTGGCCAAGTATGTCGCTCGCGTTACCACCAGCGCCTACAAAGAAAGCCAATACCGCACCGTCTATTTCCACGAATCGGGCGCTGAAGTAGACAGAAAGTTTAAGCACTACCTCGACGCTTTCGTCAGTGCCACGCGCGCGTTCACGCAAAAACACCGCGTCTTCACCGTCCTCGTCGCCATGGAACGCCTGGACACCGTCGCCTGCCGCGCCATCGCCGCCGAAATTCCCGGCCTGCCCATGTTCACCTCCGACGACTACGACATGTACCAGCTCGTCTCGATTTTGCGGCAATGCTCTTACATGGTTTCTTCGCGCTACCACGGCATCGTCACTTGCATGCCCTCGCTCGTCGCCTCGGCCGGCGTTACCATGGACGAACGCATCCGCAACCTCATGCGCGAACGCGGCCATCAGCATCTCTTCCTCACCGTGGATGATCCCGACCTCGGCCCCAAAATGCTGCAAATGATGGAAACCCTGGTCGTCGAAGCCGACTCCGTCCGCGACGGTATCGGTCAGACCGTCGTGCGCAATCTCAAAGTCATGGCCCGCATGGGCGTCATCTTTGAAGACGTTTTGCGCCGCCAGTATCCGGAATTTCCTTTGCCAGGCGGCATTCGCTCCTGGGAAGAATATCTCCCACCGCTCAGCGAGCCGCTGGTTCGCCTGGCCGAAAAGCACGATGTCGCCGAAGCCGCTCTGGCCGCATCGAAATAGCGTTCATGCCCAATTTTCTCGAAAATATTTTCACGCGCCTCGAAGCCTCGCCGCAGCGCGTTGTTCTCCGCGAAGTCCACAGCGAAGCCGCCGATAAAATCGTCTCCGTTAGCGCCGCCGAGCTTCTGGCGCTAGTTGAGCGCGCCCGCACCTGGCTGCGCGCTCGCCAAATCGCTGCCGGCGAACGCTGCGGCGTCATTGCCGCCAATTCGGTTCACTGGATCGCCGTCGACCTTGCGCTCATGGCCGAAGGCATCGTCGTCGTACCGCTCTACCACCGCCAGACCGCTGCCGAACTCGCCGCCATTCTGCGCGACTGCCAGCCCCGCCTCGTCCTCACCGGCGATGACGAAACCGCAGCCGCCTTTGTCGCCGCTTGGCCAGAAATCTCCAAACCCGCCACCCTTGCCGAGATTTTTCGCACTGCCGAGACACAACGACCCGCCGCGTCCTTTCCTCGCCAGCGCCCCGACAACGATCTCCTCACCATCATCTACACCTCCGGCACCTCCGGCGAACCCAAGGGCGTCTGCCTGTCCATCGGCAATCTCAATCACATGACCGGATGCACCACTGAGCGCCTCGATCAGCTCATGGCCGCCAAAAAGTCAGCGCCCGACGCCATCTTCCTCTACGCCCCCATGAACTTCGCAGCGTCCTGGATGCTGATGCTTTCTGCGCTGCTCCGCGAAAGCGTCCTCACGCTCTCTACCGACCTCAACAAACTCGCCGACGAGATTCGCCTCGCCGCACCACACTATTTCCTCAACGTGCCCACTCTCCTCGAGCGCGTCAAGCGCGGCGTCGAAGACAACCTCGCCAAGCAGCCCGGCCCCATCCAGTCTCTCTACAAGAGAGCCCGCGAAGCCTGGCAGCGCCAGCACGTCGGCCGCGGCAGCTCTTTCGACTCACTATGGCTCGCCCTCGGCCGCAAACTCATCTTTTCCAAAGTCACTGCCCGCTTCGGCCCCAATCTCCGCGCGCTCATCTGCGGCTCCGCTCCGCTCGCCCCCGAAACCCAGCAATTTTTCCTCATGCTCGGCGTTCCCGTCCTGCAAGCCTACGGCCTCACCGAAACCACTGCGCTCTGCACTCTCGACGATCCGCGCCTCCCCGTCGAACCCGGCTATGTCGGCCGCGCCGTCCCCGGCATCGAAATGCAGCTGGCCGAAAACGACGAAATCATCGTTCGCGGCCCCAACATTTTCTCTGGCTACTGGAATCGTCCTGAAGAAACGGCCGCGGTTCTTCGCGATGGCTGGTTCCACACCGGCGATCAGGGTGAAGTCAACGCCGCGGGCAACTGGCGCATCATCGGCCGCATCAAGAATCTTCTGGTTCTCAATACCGGACACAAATTCGCGCCCGAACCCGTCGAAGACAAACTCGCGCAGCTTCTTCCCGCGGCGCAACAAATCGTCCTCATCGGCAACGCCCGCAGCTACGTCACCATGCTGGCCACCGGCAAACTCGGATCGGCCTCGGTGCAAGCCGCCATCGACGCCATCAATCCCGATCTCCCGCACTACCGCCAGATCCGCAATTTTCACATTCTGCCCGAAGCCTTCACGCCCGATTCCGGCCTGGTCACTGCCAACGGCAAGCTCAAGCGCGATGCCATTGCAAAACGTTATGATGCCGAGATCCATTCCATGTACGCCCGAAAGGTTTCCGCATGAAATCCTTTACCGGCCAGGCCCTGCGCTGGGAATGGCGCGACGGCGTCATCGAACTAACCCTGGACCGCCCGCCAGCCAACGAAATCGGCTCCCTCCTGCTTGACGAACTGGAAGAGTTTGTCGCCTCAGCTAAGCATCTCTGCAGCGAAACCGCAGCCTGCATCATCACCAGCGCGCAACAATCCGGCTTCTGCGCCGGCGCCGATCTCCGCGAGCTCTATCACCGTTCCGCCGAGCTCGATCCCGCCCTGCGCAACGAAAGCGTCCGCGAATTCCTGGAGCGCATCCACGCAGTCCTCAACTGGCTCGACGAAGCTCCCTTGGTCACGATCGCCGCCGTCCACGGCGTCTGCTTTGGCGGCGGACTCGAGCTCGCCCTGGTGTGCGATATCCTCATCGCCGACAAAATGGCCCGCTTCGCTTTTCCCGAACTCCGCCTCGGTCTCATCCCCGGCTTCGGCGGCATCCCCCGCCTTAAGCGCGATCTCGGCAACGGTTTCGTGCGCGACCTGCTGCTCACTGGCCGCAGCGTCAACGCCGGCCGCGCTCAGGCCGTCGGTCTGGTCGCGCAACTCGCGGCCGAAGGCGAAGCTCTCAAAATTGCCCGCTCCACCGCTGCTCAGGTCACCAAATTCGACGCCGCCACCCGCGCCGCCGCCAAAAAATTCATCAAGCCCGTTCCCCACGAAGAGCTTCGCCGCGAAATCGAAGTCTTTTGCGACCTCTTCAACCGCCCCCCGGTCATGGCCGCCCTGAAAAAATTCGTAGAAAACACCGGCCCCATGCCCTATCAGCCTTGATCTATAATGGTCTAGCTTATAGCTCCGAAGGGTTCGAATGATCCCTTGTTTTCCTGCGGCTAGTTCTGCTCACTCTGGCGGCCATGGGCCCGCAGCCCTTCTCGAATTCGGATTCCGTTCCCACTGTATCTATCGCTCTTCCGGCGGACGTTCGATCAGATACTATGCAAGTCCATTATTTTCTTAGCGGCCCTTTCGGAGGGTATTCGAGCCGCCTTGAACCGAAACATGACGTGCGTCGGTATGAGATCAACACCGCAGTGGAAGGCAAGCCCGCCAATCCATAAGAGTATTGGTCTACGCCCCTGGCTGCCGTTTCCAGACTTTCGTTCTGGCGTTGTCCGACAAAAGGAACTTGCAGGAAAAATTCGTATGTGAGGCCTTACCGACCATAAAACTCAAGGGCCGGATCCCCGTGGAGTTGCTGAAGGATCAGAACGCCGAAGTCATCGCGCTATACACCGCCTTTTGGGCGCAAGAATTCTTCGGGATCAAAGACGGATCGGTGCCCCATCTACCGGTGTCACGAGCGGAGCCGGATGACCAGGGTGAATTTGCAATGGAAGTGCCCGATTTCCTGAAGGACCCTCACGTGGCATCTAGCGAACCGTCGGAGAGTCTGTGGCTCGTCTTACGAGACTCGCAGACGCTAAATCCCATCGCATTCAATCTAGAGCCGGAACGCCCCGAATTCCGCACGCAAACGAATCAGTTGCGGATTGCTTCTACCTACCCTCAACCCATGAACTTCCTTCCGTCGCCTCAGACTAGGCCTTAGTCACCGGCATTTCTCTTCTTTGCGCGGCAGTGCTAAATTATTTGCAGTGATGCCCACTCTCGAAAACACCACCCAGGAAGTCTTGACCCTCGCCGAGCAGCACTTCAAACTCGCGCCCGGCTCGCTCTCTCCCCATGACGACTTCTTCAAAAAGCTCGGTATCGACTCCTTGCAAACGCTCGAACTCCTCTCCCGCTTAGAAAACCACTTCAACATCGAACTCCCCGACTACGAAGTTCAGGGCGTCTCCGACTTCAAAACCCTGGCCGAACGCATCCAGTCCCGCCTGTAATGCTCGATCTCACAAAGTACACTTCCATCGGCGCCGCACTGAAAGACGCGGTGGAAAAGTTCGCCGGCGAAACCTGCCTCATCGAAGCCGACCGCGAACGCGAAAAAGACCGCCTCACCTACGCCGAATTCAACCGGCGCGCTCTCCCGCTCGCCCGCGCCATGCAGGACGCCAGTTTCTACCCCGCCGATCGCGCCAGCATCATCATGACCAACCAGTCCAAGTGGCTGATCTCGGCCTGCGCCGTCTTCTTCTCGGGCGGCGTCCTCGTTCCCCTCGACTACAAGCTCACTCCCGCCGAGCACTGGCAGTTACTGCAGCACTCTGAAGCATGTGTTCTGATCACCGAATATCCCATCTGGCGCCAACTCAGTACACATCCCGCGCGCACCAACGCTACTAGCCTGCACACGGTTCTGGTTACGGAAGCTCCTCCCAACGCCGACCTCTCTGGCGCTCATCGTTGGGAAGAATTCCGCAGCGAAGGGGCCGCTCCAGAATTCGTGCCTCGCGAACGCAAAGACCTCGCCTCGATCGTGTACTCCTCCGGCACCGGCGGCCGACCCAAGGGCTGCATGATGACTCACGAAAACTACCTCGAACAGTGCGTGGCCCTTACTTCGCTCTATCCCTTCTGGCCCGGCGTGCGTTACCTCAGCATCCTCCCAACAAACCACGCCATCGACTTCATGGTCGGCTTTTTCGGTCCTTTCACTTGCGGAGCGTGTGTCGTTCATCTCCGCACGCTTCGCCCCGAATTCGTCCGCGAAGCCTTCACCAAATACAAAATCACCTACGTCAGCCTCGTCCCCCTGGTTCTCAAGAACCTCCAAAAAGGCCTGCAGGCAAAATTCGACGAACTCCCCGCCGGCAAACGCAAAATCTTCTATAAGCTCGTCGCCATTAATAAAGCCTTGACCAAGGCTCACCCGCGCCTTTGGCTCAGCCGCAGCCTGCTCAAGCAGGTCCACGCGGCGTTCGGCGGCGAACTCCGCGCCATCATCGTCGGCGGCGCCTTCACCGAACCGCCGACCTTGCAATTCTTCTACGACCTTGGCATTCCAGTCGCCAACGGTTATGGCCTCACCGAAGCCGGCACTGCGATCACCGTGAATGATCTCAATCCCTTCCGCGCTGACACTGTCGGCAAGCCGCTGCCTGGCATGGAAGTCAAAATCGTAGATCCCGCTTCGGACGGCGTCGGCGAAGTCTACGTCCGCAGCAAAACAGTCATGTCCGGCTATCTCAACGATCCCGAACTCACCGCCGAGACCATGGTGGACGGCTGGCTCCGCACTGGAGACCTCGGTAAATTCGACGCGCAACGTCACCTCCACCTCAGCGGCCGTAAAAAAAACATGATCGTCACCGAGGAAGGGAAGAACATCTACCCGGAAGACATCGAGTCCGTGTTCGAATCGCTGCCGGTAAAGGAATTCTGCGTTTTCGCCGCAAACTACGTCTGGCCCAAACGTTCCATGGTTGGCGAGCAGCTCATCCTCGCCATCCATCTCGAAAACAACCAGTTCTTCACCGACCAACTGAAAAACGACATTGCCAAGCGCAACAGCAGCTTGCTCAACTATAAACGTATCCACGGTTTGGTCCTGTTCAACGAAGACTTTCCCCGCACCGCCTCCTTAAAGATCAAAAGGAACGACCTCGCCACACTCCTCGCCAAACTCGACCGCGACCAAGTTATAATTTCGCTCTAAGTCCCCATGCCGGCTGCTAAAGACCGCTTCTTTGCCATAGTCAATCCCGCCGCCGGTGGCGGCAGTTCGGCAAAATTCGCCGGCGCCACCTTGGCCCGTTTGCGCGAAAGCGGCCTCTACATCGACGTCATCGCTTCCGCGGCTCCCGGCCATGCCGGCGACCTCGCCCGCGAAGCCCATCGACAGGGCTACCGCAACTTCCTCGCCGTCGGCGGCGACGGCACCGCCCACGAAATCCTCAACGGCATCTTTTCCCGCAATGCTAACCCCGATCGCATCGCCCTCGGCTTTCTTCCCCTCGGTACCGGCAACTCTTTCCTCCGCGACTTCGCGGACCAAGGCGCGGACGCTTCAATTCAAGCTCTCCTCGAAAAGCGTAAGCGCGCTGTAGATCTCATCCGCCTCACTCACGCCACCGGCGAAGTTTATTCCTTCAACATCCTTAGTCTCGGTTTTACCGCCGACGTCGGCGCTATCACCAATCGTCTGTTCAAGCCCCTCGGCCATCTCGGCTACCTTCTCGGCGTCGTCGTTCGTGTCGCGCAGCTCAAACGCCGCGCCTTCACTCTTCGCTGCGACGACGAAACCGTCTGGGACGACCGCCGCAGCCTGTTCCTCGCCTTCAACAACAGCAAGTACACTGGTGGCTCGATGCTTATCGCGCCGCAAGCCGATCCTTCCGACGGCTTCATCGAATTTGTCCGCTGGGGACCCATCGGCCGCCTCGGCCTGCTCAGAATGCTCCCGCGGCTTTATGACGGCACGCACATCAAGCATCCCCTTGCCTCGCGCAAACCCGTTCGCCACGTCGAATTCAACATTGCTGTTCCGGTTGACGTGATGATCGACGGCGAAATTCTCACGCTGAAGTGCAAATCGCTCGATATCCTTCCTTCCGCGCTGGATGTATTCATATGAAGCGCGCATGGTACGTGGTTCGAAGTGCGCTCCTCTGGGCCGTCAGCCTGCTCCACTTCGCCATCGCTGTTCCCATTCTCATCGCATTGGCACTGGTCTTCGATCCCCAAAAACACGACTGGCTGCAGCGCGCCTTCTGCCGCCGCATTATCTTTTTCTCCGGCGCCAAAGTTCGCGTCGTCTGCGATCCCGGCTTCGATCCGCAGAAAACCAGCTTCTTCATTTCGAATCACGTCAATCTCTTCGATCCCTTCGTTCTATACTGCGCGATTCCGCAATTTGTCCGCGGCTGGGAACTTGAATCGCATTTCGAAATCCCCATCTACGGCTGGCTCATGAAACGTTTCGGCAATGTCCCCGTTCCCGACGTGCGCCGCCCCGCCGATCTCAAACGCATGTGGCGCCTTACGCGCGACGCCGTCAACGGCGGCACCAGCTTGATTGTTTTTCCGGAAGGGAAGCGCACTCGCGACGGCCAGGTCACAGAATTTCAAGACGGCGCCTTCCGCCTCGCTCAGCAGCTCGAAATTCCGGTTGTGCCGGTTAGCATCGTGGGCTCTTTCAAACATCACCGCACCGGCCACTGGATGTTCTGGCCAACCGAAATCCGCGTCTTTCTTCACGCTACCATCGATACTTCGGGCATGAGCAAGGAAGTCGTCCCCGCCTTGCGCGACCACGTTCACGCAATCGTCAGCGCTCCGATCACCGCGGCCAACTCGCCGAATGTAGCTACCGAAACCGCGAAGCTTGAAGTGTTTTCTGGGAATCGCTGAAGTACTGAACGCCAGTGACGATCGGCTGATCGATGAAGCAAACAGCTGCTTAAACCATAGACGACCAAACCCCGTTAATTCTGGGGATCAAGAACTTCGAAATTCTGTTCCTTCGCGGCCCTTACCAGGGCCAGATCGGCGCGGGCGAAAGTTACGTCCGTAAGGCGGTCTCCCGAAGCGGGGACGCCCTTGATCTTGACTGCTCGAAATATCGGGAGCCAAGCCGAATGTACACCTGCGCTTCTAGTTCTTCTAAATGACCCCCAAGATTCGTTTCTTCGACTGATTCGTCGCTGCTCGGAACGAGTTTGGCGATGGCCTGGCCGCTGGCGGTAGTTATGAGCGTTTGCCCCGTTCGAGCCGCTCGCAAATAGCGGCCCAGCCGATTCTTGAATTCTCGTGTCCCGACTCTTTGCATGCAGCCAACTCGGCAGCCTGGTAGCCACATCGACTCTTAGAACCATGGCAGCAGTCTAGAGTGGTAACTTGATTCCGGGGAGGGTGCGGCCGGCGCGCGTTTCTTGCCAGGTGAACACGATGCGGTGAATTACGGTGAGCGTGGACACGACTGCGATCACCCACAGCACCGGGGCCATGCGATTGAACACGCCGCCGATGATGAGCAG
>DASSYL010000373.1:0-6418 GCA_035703315.1 Candidatus Acidiferrum sp.
GCTTCTTCTTCGACGCCACTTAAACCGCCGAGAACAGCACCGAGGCGGGCGCATCCGCTGAAGAGGCAAGCCGTTTTGTACGTGGCCAGAGTGAGCGCGTCGTCTTCGGTGACGTCCATACGGCCGATTTTGGCGAGCTGGATAAGTTCGCCCTCGACCATCTTGCGAGTTAGGTCGATCAGGATATCCAGGATGCGGAAGTTGCGCTCCTCCAGCGCCATCTTGAAGGACTGCATATAGAGCCAGTCGCCGGCCAGGACGCTGCGGTGGTTGCCCCATCGGGAATTCGCAGAAGGACGGCCGCGGCGCGTGTCAGCGCTATCGATTACATCGTCATGAATGAGCGTGGCGCTATGGAGGAGCTCGACCACAGCTGCGAGATGAATGGCGCTCTCTCGATTGGGGCCGGCGTAGCCATTGGTGAGCAGTAGGAGCGCGGGGCGAAGGCGCTTGCCTCCTCCGCCAAGGAGATAGCTAGTGATTTCGCCCACCGGCTGAAAAGCGGCTGCGCTCTGCCGGGAAAGCTCCTGCTCGACCAGTACGAGATCGTCGCGAACTAGGTCGAAAATTTCCTTGACGGTCAGAAGCGCGATGGGCGTTCCTCCAGGAGACGCGTTTTGGGCAGACGCTGCGGCGTGCGCGCCCATGTCAGCGGAACCGCCTGCCGGATCTCCGTATAGGAGACGTTTTCAAATGACCTGAGGCGAAGCGATACCGAAGAACCGCCTGAAATTGGATGCAGTTGTCGCGGCGATTTCTTCCGGAGGCAAGTTTCTCACATTCGCCAGTGTCTTGGCCACTTCCGCCACGTAGGCCGGCTCGTTGCGCTTGCCGCGGTAGGGCTGCGGAGCAAGAAATGGCGCGTCGGTTTCAATCAGCATGCGGTCAACCGGAAGTTCCTTGGCCACGTCGCGAATGCTTTGCGCTTTTGGGTAAGTCGAGTTTCCTGCGAAGGATACGAGGAAACCCATGTCGAGACCGCGTCTCGCGTGATCGAGAGTGCTGGTGAAACAGTGCAGGATGCCGCCGAGGCCCGTGGATTTCCAATGGTGTTCGATGAGCGCGAGGCAGTCGTCCCAAGCATCGCGGCAGTGGATGATGATTGGCAATTTCGCGGCGCGGGCGAGTTCCATCTGCGTGCGGAAAACATCGGCTTGGACATCGCGCGGCGAATGATCGTAGAAATAGTCGAGGCCAATTTCGCCCCAGGCGATGACTTTGGGGTGCCGGGCGAGGCGGGTCAGTTCGCCCCAATGTTGCGACGTGGCCTCTTTAGCTTCGTGGGGATGGATGCCGACGCTCGAATAGATCCAATCGTACTGCTCGGAGTAAGGGAGCGCCGCGTCCAGCTTTTCCGGGCCGGGTCCCGTGCCGATGGCTAGCAGCGCTTGCACCCCTGCTTCGCGGGCGCGCTGCAGCATCGCGTCGCGGTCGTCCGCAAACTGCGGGAAGTCGATGTGCGCGTGAGAGTCAATGAGTTCCATGAAAAGGTCGCGGCCACGCGCAAATGCGCTGCGCGAATCGGGTGCGTCGCCTTACTTCAGCCGGGCGCCGACTTCAACATCTTCGGCAAAGCCGGCGAGTACGGGGCGGCCTTCGCTACCGGCCGAAGCAGCGATGATCATCCCGTTCGATTCGACGCCGCGGAGTTTGCGCGGCGCCAGATTCGTGACCACGGCGACTTTGCGGCCGACCAGCGCTTCTGGCTCGTAGTATTGCGCGATGCCCGCGCAGATCTGCCGAATTTCCGTGCCGATGTCGACCGTAAGCTTCAGCAGCTTGTCGGCGCCGACGATGCGTTCGGCGGTCTTGATTTGACCGACGCGCATTTCGACTTTGACGAAATCCTCGATGCCGATTTTCTCAGCTGCAGCGGGCGCAGCGGCGGCACCAGATGATGCACTCGTTGCGACAGCGGGTGCTGCCGCCGGAGCGACCTGTGGATTTTGCTCTTCATTTGCCATTGCTTCGATCCTCTCGATTGCTTCTGTCTTGTCCACACGCGGGAACAGCGCCAGCGCCTTGCCGAGCTGTACGCCGGCGGCAAGTTGTCCCCAACGCAGTCCGTCCAACTCGATTGCGGAAACTGTGCCCGGCTGGCCGAGCAGCGACCAGACTTTGCTGGTGCTCTCCGGAAGAACCGGGTGAGCGAGCACCGTTACGATGCGGAGCAATTCGGCGGTCGTCCAAAGAATTGCGGCCTTGCGCAGGGTGTCGGCTTCGGAATCGCCGAGCGCCCACGGCTGTTCGGTGGTCAGGTATTTGTCGGCGGCGCCGATGACAGTCCAGATAGCTTCCAAAGCTCGAGCAAATTCCAGGTTTTCGTAGCGCTCGAGGACTTTCCCAATAGCGGACTGCGTTTCCTTGGCTAATGCATCGTCTTGCGGCTGACGCGGGCCGAGCTTGGGAATTTTGCCGGCAAAATTCTTTTCAATCATAGCGGCGGTGCGGCTGGCCAGATTGCCAAGGCCGTTGGCGAGATCCGCGTTGTAGCGAGTGACCAACGCGTCGTAGCTGAAGTTGCCGTCCTGGCCGAAGACCACGTCGCGCAGGAGAAAATAGCGTAGCGCATCCATGCCGAGCATGTTGGCGATGGGGCGCGGTAACACCACATTGCCCTTGGACTTGCTCATTTTGCTGGCGTCCATCAGGAACCAGCCGTGCGCCCAGACTTGTTTCGGCACGGGCAGCATGGCGGCCATCAGAAATGCCGGCCAGTACACGGTGTGAAAGCGAATGATGTCCTTGCCAACCAAATGCAAATCGGCAGGCCACATGCCACGCTGTTCGTATTCCGGGCCGCCAACCGCGCTGAGGTATGCCGTCAGCGCATCGAACCACACGTAGAAAACGTGCGGCTCTTCGCCGGGAACCGGGATGCCCCAGCGAATCGTGGTGCGCGTGATGCTCAAATCCTTCAGGCCGCCTTCGACAAAGCTGATGATCTCGTTCTTACGCGTTTCGGGCTGAAGGAACTTTGGATTCTTCTTGTAAAAATCAAGCAGCGGCTTTTGGAATGCGGATAGTTTGAAAAAATAGTTTTCTTCCGTGACCGTCTCGGTTGGTCGTCCGCAGTCGGGACAGTCGTCCCCGGGCTTGGCGTCGTTCACAAACGCGTTGTCGTAAATGCAGTATTGCCCGGTGTAGTGGCCCTTGTAGACGTATCCGTTCTCTTTGCACAACTTGAAAAGCCATTGCACCGTGCGGACATGTTTGAGGTCGGTGGTGCGAATGAACTCATCGGCGTTGAGGCCCAGCTCATTCCACAGATTGCGCCACTCGGTGGCCATTCTGGCGACGAATTCGGATTCGGGTATGTCGGCGTTTTTCGCGGCGCGCTCGACGTTCACGCCGTGTTCGTCGGTGCCGGTCGTCATCACCACTTCATAGCCGCGCATCCGTTTGTAACGGCGAATAACGTCCGCGACTACAGTCGTGTAGGTGTGGCCAATATGCGGCAGGCCGTTCGTGTAATAGATCGGCGTGGTCAGATAGAATTTTTCTTTCGTCGGCATTGCGGACCGCAAATCCTTCCCTGATTGCACTTTGGAACGTTAGCAGAAACGGGCTAATGTCTGAAGGCGACGCTACATTCGTTCGAAGCAGCGCAACGCTTCGTTGATCACCTGCTGCAGCGGAACGCCTTTCTCCGAAGCCAGCTTGCGGCAGTCTTCGTACTCCGGCGCGACGTGGCGAACGCTGCCGTTCACTCTCGACATCTTGACGTGCACGTCGCCATATTGCGTATGTACGTTCACAGTTTCCCGCGGTAAAGCCCGCCGCTGCACCCGATAGGTCCTCGCGCCCAGCGTTGTGGTCTCGGCAAAAACGAGGGACAACAGCGTGTTGGTGTCCTCCGGCCTGCAAAGCAGGGTGAGCAAAGTGCCTGGGCGGTTTTTTTTCATTTGCACCGGAGTGGTGTAGACGTCCAGCGCGCCAGTAGAGAGCGCTTTTTCGAAAAAGTACCCATAAATTTGTGGATTCATGTCGTCCAGATTCGCTTCGATAACGGAAATCTCTTCGTCGAATCCAGCGGCGATTTTGTCCGCCGCCTCACCAACCATGATGCGCATCACGTTGGGCTGTCCTTCGAGGTCGGTAGAACCCGCCCCATAACCGATTGCCGACACGCTCATGGCGGGTTGCGGACCAAAGGAATCGCACAAAGTCGCGACGATCGCCGCGCCGGTCGGAGTGACAAGTTCCTTTTGCACACCGTTTGAATACGTCGGCTTGCCTTCGAGCAGCTTGGCCGTTGCCGGCGCCGGCACCGGCAAAACACCATGCGCCATCTTTGCCGTTCCGCCGCCAACGTTCAGGGGAGAGCACGCAAACTTCTCGATGCCGAGAGCTTCGAATCCAATACACGCACCGACGACGTCTACAATTGCGTCCACTGCGCCTACCTCGTGAAAGTGTATCTTCTCGATCGGCACGTTGTGCACCGCCGCTTCGGCTTCTCCCATCGTGCTAAAAATCGCCGACGCATTCGATCGTACTCGCTCCGACAGCGTTGACTTCCCCAGTATGTCGAGGATGGCGGCCAGTCCACGGTGTTTGCTCTGGTCTTCTGTCACCACACGCACAAAGGTAGCGGCCATGCCATTTTTCCAGACTTTTTCAGCAGAAATCGTCCAGCCCGGAACCTGCAGCCCGGCCAAACCTGACCGCAACAATTCCAGATCGCATCCGGCGTCAACCAATGCGCCGAGCGTCATATCGCCGCTGATCCCGCTAAAACAATCAAAATAAGCAAGTTTCATGAGTGCACAAGAACTTCTTCTTCGATACTAGCGGCGGTGAAAAAGTGTGTCAAACCTCGCGATGCAACTTGTGAGCGTTCAAGGTCATTCCGCGTCGCGGTTGGCTACAGAGACTCGAAAGATCGGCTTGGCTCTCTCCGACGGTTCCATTTGAAATGTCTGCTCGGTCTTCGTTGGGTCGTAATCTCGCCACAACCAGATCATTTCGGCGGGAAATTCCGCAGCGCCGTGCGCGGAATTGTGGGTTCCCTTCCCATAGCTGAAATGGAAATCGTAGTCCTGAGCTTTGAGCGCATTGGCCATGCGCAGGTTGGCAAGGGGCCAATTGCCATAGCGCAAATCCAAATCTTCCGAGCCGTCTTGCAGCCAGACGCGAATGTTGCGCTTCGGCTCTCGCATAATCTTGTCGGGATAATCTTGGCCGCCGTCGGGTACCACTGGATCTTCTTTCCACTGAATCGCGGAGAAGCTGCCAATCCAGGAAATAACGCGCCCGAACTGATCGGGCATTTGCCATGCGGCGTTAAACGAGCAGATTCCTCCCGAGGACAGACCTGTGATAGCGCGGCTGTAGGCGTCTTTGCGAAGGTTGTACTTTGCGCCGACCTCGGCGAGGATCTCGTCGCGCAGGAAACGCGGATAGCGGTCGCTAACGGTGTCATAAAGCGTGCTGCGCATCGAATCCTTCAGCGTGCGCTTCCACTTCTCCGAGTAAGCCTTCACGAATTGATATGTCGGCGTGGCGGGTGAATCGCCAATGTCACCCGGATTGATGAAGATGCAGATCATCACCGGAATCTTTTTTTGCGCGATCAGGTTGTCAATTACGTTGAGCGCGGGATTGTTGCCGTCGCGATCGGTGTACCAGCCGCCATCCTGGAAGATCATCACTGCCGCGGGGATTTTCGGGTCGTATTGAGCGGGCACGTAAATCCAGTATTCGCTTTTCATTCCGTCATAGATTTTGCTTACGTGGGTGATTTTCGCCGAAACGGTTCCGGCAGGTACGCCCGGCTGCTGATACGAAAACGACGTGAATGCCGGGACGTCCAACTTGCCGCCGAACTTGGCGCCATTCAGCAGGTAGTAGAACGAGTGGAGCTTTCCAAGTTGTTCGATGCGAGCCGCCGCGTACCAGAGATTTGATTCGTTGAGCTGCCGCATCGACGGTCCCGCTCGGTCGTCGATCAGGAGTTGCGGTCTGGCCGGCGCGTCCAGCACGAAGAAGAAATCCGGACCGTGACCGGCCCAAGCTGTTCCTTCCCTTAGATCTTTTGCTTCGAATGTCGCGGTGATGGCCTCGCGCAGTTGTCGACTGTTTGACTTGGCCAAGGCTGTCAGCTCGGTAGCGTTCGACTTTTCCGCGGCGCAGGCTCTTCCGGAGATCGCCATTGCGAAAACCCACGCCGCGAGAAGGAATAGCATCCGTGGACTACGGTTTCGATATGTCATGACGATTGGCATCCTCCGCTAGAAAAACTCGCGAAAACGCAGTTCATCCTATGGAGGCGCGCACGACACTGTCAAATTTGGCCAGGCTCAGCGGCCATCCCGACCAGGCATTCGCTAGGCGTGCGTCGGACATTTTGACCGTGGTGTCTTCGTTTTCTATACTTAAGGTTTTCCTACTGCGGTATTGAGGCGGCGTGTACCTG
>DASSYL010000026.1:0-5687 GCA_035703315.1 Candidatus Acidiferrum sp.
CGAGAGACTTCAGCGAAGAATGCTCGAAGTTTCGAGGCATCCTTTTTCCCGGGGCGTGATTCGACGCCGCTGGCAACGTCAACGGCATAGGGCCGGACCGTCACGATTGCTTCACCGACGTTTTCCGGAGTGAGCCCACCCGCCAGCAATACCGGAAATTTCTTCGCCGCGCCGGCGGCAACCTTCCAATTGGCAAGCTGGCCGGTGCCGCCGTAGATAGATGAACCCTCGGTGGGCGGAGCGGCGTCGAGAAGGAACGACGAAGCCACGGCGTAACGGCGCAACTCGGCAACTGCGAATTTAGGGCCGGTGCGAAACGCCTTGATAACCGGGAAATATTTGGCGCAACGCGCGGCGATGACTTCCGATTCGTCGCCATGAAGCTGCACGCCGCTGAGGCGCAGGGATTTGGCCAGCGCAATGATGGACGAGTCGTCCCAATTGACGAAGACGCCCACGGTAGAGACCATCGCCGGCAACTTGCGGAGAATGGCCCAGGCGTCGGAGGGAGAAAGGCAGCGAGAGCTTTTTTCGTAGAAGTTAAAGCCCAGGGCATCCGCGCCAAGCGAAACGGCCAGGCGAGCGTCTTCGAGACGCGTGATGCCGCAGATTTTTACGCGGACCATTTGGGGACTAATCCTGTTCCGGCTGGGTTAGGAGCCGTGCCAATTCAGTCCCAGGATCGGGGGCGAGCATCAGCTGCTCGCCGATGAGGAAGGCATCGAAGCCGGCGGCGCGTAACTTTTGCAGATCATCGTGGCTGCCAAGGCCGGATTCACTGACAGCGATGCAACTTTCCGGAACGTGATCAATCAAATCAAAAGAGGTTTGCACACGGACTTCGAGTGTTTTGAGGTCGCGATTGTTGACACCAATGATTCTGGCGCCCGCGGCGAGTACGCGATCGAGTTCCTCGCGTGTGTGAACCTCAACTAACGGCTCCATCCCGAGTTCCCTGCCCAGCGCGAGCAATTCGGCGAGCTGATTATCATCGAGAGCTGCAGCGATGAGCAGGAAGGTGTCGGCGTCGTTGGCGCGCGCTTCCCAAACTTGCCAGGGATCGAAAATGAAATCCTTGCGGAGGGCCGGCAACGCCGACGCTTTGCGAGCGTCACGCAGATTTTTGAGAGTGCCGCGAAAGAATTCGCTTTCCGTCAAAACAGAAAGAGCGGCAGCGCCTGCGGACTCGAGCGATTTAGCGAGCTCGCCTGGGTCAAACGGATCGCGAATCACGCCGCGCGATGGCGAGGCTGGTTTGAGCTCCGCAATGACGTTAAGGCCTGGTTTGGAAAGAGCCGCAGAAAAATCGCGCAACGGGGTGGCGGCTCGGACTCCATACTTCAGCGCGGTGAGCGGCAAGACTTTCTTGCGGTGCTCGACCTCGGCGCGACGCGCTTCGAGAATGCGGTCGAGAACGGAGCCGATGGAAGAGGGAGTCCGCATGGGTGCGTTATCATGCTAGGAGCAGCGGCAAAGGGTGTCAAACGCGGAGAAAGCGCTGGGAACCATGAACCAGGGAACAGCACGGAAGGACGGAGCAAGCTTGACGAGGGGATATCAGGCGAAGTATGGGAAGTTGCTGTTCGAAATTGCGAAACAAGCAGATGAGATCGCGCTGCGCTACTTTCGCGGACAAGATTTGCAGATTGAGCGCAAGAAAGATGGAACGGCGGTGACGCAAGCCGACCGCGAAGTGGAGGAAATGGCGCGCGCGCGTGTGGCGGCTAGTGGCGTGGAGCTGGACGTTCTGGGCGAGGAGATGGGCGGCGGGCCGGCGGCGGCGGCCGGAACCAAGCCACGATTGATCATCGACCCGATTGACGGCACGGAGGAATTTTCGCGGGGAATACCCACCTTTGGAACATTGCTCGGAGTGGAAAACGGCGGCGAAATCGTGGCGGCGATGGCCAGTGCGCCGGGGCTGGCTTCGCGTTGGGAAGCGTATCGCGGCGAAGGCGCGTTCCGCGGCAAGAAAAGACTTCACGTCTCGAACGTAGAACAGTTAAAGGACGCGATGGTTTTCTCCACTGGCACGGGGCCGAGCAAAGATTCCTCCGATCAGACACGCATCCGGCGCTACTTGGATGCAGCGCGGAACAGCCGGTCGTTTGGCGGCTTCTGGCAGCACATGCTGGTGGCTGAGGGCGCCATAGAGGCGGCACTGGACTGGACCTCAAAGCCCTGGGATCTGGCACCGCTGATTTTGATCGTGACCGAGGCCGGCGGCAGGAGCACGTCGTTGAACGGCAACTCGACAATTTATGAGAAGAGTCTGCTAAGCACCAACGGAAAGATTCACGATGAGGTGCTGGCCATTCTGCGGTAACTCCCATGGACAAGACATTACAAGCGCAAAAAGCAGCTTTGCTTAAAAAACTGCACCACGGCCCGAAAATTTTGGTTTTGGCAAACGCTTGGGACGCCATCAGTGCGCGCATTGTCGAAGAAATCGGTTTCCCGGCGGTGGCGACCACGAGCGCGGGGGTGGCCGCGACCCTTGGCTATCCCGACGGGCAGCGTGTTTCGCGTGATGAGATGTTGGAAGTTGTGGCGCGCGTCGCTCGTGCGGTGCGGGTGCCCGTCACTGCGGATATGGAGGCCGGCTACGGCACGACACCCGCAGAAATGGCCGAGACAGCGCAAGCACTGATAGCGGCGGGAGCCGTCGGACTGAATCTTGAAGACGTGACGGGCGACGACGAAACTTCGCAAGTCGACGTGGCACTGCAAATGGAAAAAATTCAGGCGATTCGCGAAGCCTCGGCTGCTGCGGGAGTGCCATTGGTGGTCAACGCTCGCACCGATGTGTATTTGCTGCCGATCGGACCTGCCGAAACTCGGTTCGAACGAACGGTGGAAAGGCTGCGAGCCTACGCAAAGGCTGGGGCAGACTGTGTTTTTGCGCCCGCACTTGAGGACGCCGGCACCATCGAAAAGCTGGCAAAGGCTGTAGACGCGCCGCTGAATATTCTGCTGATGCCGGGCACGCCAAACCTCAATGAGCTGGAGAAACTTGGCGTGGCGCGCGCCAGCATCGGTTCCGGGCTGATGCGAGCGACACTCGGCACGGCGCGCAAGGTCGCCAAAGCGATGTTCGAGCGGCGCGACGACTGGTCGCTGTTCGGCGAAGCCGTGCCTTATGCCGAACTCAATCGCCTGCTGGGACGCGGCTAGACCGAATTGCCATTGGAGGACGCGCTTATGATCCGCATTGCGCGAGTCTATGAACCCCCTGGAAAGCGCGACGGCTGGCGCGTGCTGGTGGATCGCCTGTGGCCGCGCGGGCTCAGAAAAGATGCAGCCCGAGTGGATGAATGGATGAAGGAGATCGCTCCCAGCAACGCGCTGCGAAAATGGTTTGGACATAAGCCAGAACGTTGGTTCGAATTCCAGAAACGCTATCGCGCCGAACTTAGAGCGAAGAAAGCTGCAATCGAATCGCTCCATTCCTGGGAGCAAGAACACCGCACAGTAACCCTGTTATTCGGTGCGAAGGACGAGGAACACAATCAGGCCGTGGTGCTCCGCGACGTATTGCAGGCAAAAAAGTGAACAACGAAACGGCCCTGCGAGTCTTGGCCGAGGAAATTGTCGCCTGCCGGAAATGCCCGCGCCTGGTGACGTATCGCGAAAAAATGGCCCGCGAAAAGCGGCGCGCCTATCGCGAATGGACCTACTGGGGAAAGGGTGTTCCGGGCTTTGGCGGTCCACGCGCGGAACTGTTCTTGCTCGGACTGGCACCCGGCGCACACGGTTCGAATCGCACCGGAAGGATGTTCACTGGGGATCGCTCCGGCGATTTCTTGTACGCTGCACTGCACAAGGCAGGATTCGCGAATCAGCCGAACTGCTCTCACCGCGACGACGGTCTGGAACTGAAGAACGCCTACATTTCAGCGGCCGCGCGTTGTGCTCCTCCGGATAACAAGCCGTTGCCGAGTGAACTCGCGAATTGCCGGCACTACCTCGAGCGTGAACTGCAGATCGTTCGGCCCAAGGTTGTACTCGCGCTCGGAAAAATTGCTTGGGACGCTTATCTGGGAATCTTGAAGGATCAGGGAGTCATCGCATCGCGAGCCGAGCATGTGTTCGCTCACGGGGCCCGGGCGAAGCTCCCCGGCCACAATCCATTGCTCATCGGCGTGTATCACCCGAGCCAGCAAAACACCCAGACAGGGCGCGTGACTGCCGCGATGTATGCCAAGGTCCTAAAAAAAATCAAAACTTACCTGAAATCTGTAGCCTCCCAGGGCTGAAAGAAAGATCTGTCTTGCCTGACATCTTGAGCCGACAGTGCTGCCCTGCTCCGCGAGCGCTTCATCCAGCAACTTCCGTAAACAATTCAATCAACGCAACTTGTGACGATGAGGCGGGTTGCTCCTGAGGACGGTCGCTTGCATGTACAACGTTAATGCAAACGAACGGAGCAGTTCACTCTGGAGGTTGGCATGGCTTTGCTGTTTACGGGCTGGCGAGACGCATTCATTTTGGCTATAGCGATGACTTCGGCGCTGAGCGTCGGGCAGGCGCAAGAGCCGCAAGAGGACAACCGTCCAGCTGTTACCTCGGTCGATCGCATCCCACAAGACACCCGCGAACTTCCGCCGCCAACCCCGCGCGCCACTTATCCCGCCGATGGCCGCCAGCAAGCAGGACTTCCCTTAGAGGCCTATGCGGTTATCCCAGGCACCCGGGTGCTGGTGCGCTTGGAAAACGAACTGGACACAGGCGTTACCAAGCAGGGAATGCAATTCAGAGTGCGAACCCTGGAGCCTTTGCCAGCGGGTAGCGGCATCTATCTCCCGGCAGGCGCGCAAATCGCGGGCCACGTAAGCCGCGTCGATCCGGCCGGTGTAGCGGGCCGTGCAAAAATCTGGCTAGTGTTTGACGAGATTCGAACCAAATTCGGTCCGCTCCCAATCGTAGCCGATGTCGTGGGCGTTCCGGGCGACCATAGCGTGAAAATGACGCCGGAGAAGGAAGGCCTGCTGGAAAGCAAAACCAGCACGCAGCAAGCCGCCGGACAAGCTGCGGCCGAAGGCGCAGGCAAGGGCGCAATCCGCGGAATCAAAGATAAAAACGCCAAGGAAGCGGCGGAATACGCGGCGGTCGCCGCCTTGGAAGCGTACTTGATGGAGGCAGGCCGGGGCCACGAGATGAACTTGCCGAAGGGCTCCAAACTCGAGCTGGAGTTGGAGCGCTCTCTTTATCTGGTTAAAGAGTAGGCATGGCGTTTTGACGCTAATTCTTTCCGAAATCCATCCACACACTAAGCAGGATTGCCAGGCAGTGTCATCTTCATGTCGGGATACACCGAAAGTGCTTTGGTGCAGGACAGAATCCTGGAAAAGAATACCGTCTTGCTGCAAAAGCCGCTAAAAAAGTTCTGGAAGCCATGCAACAGCTCAACGTGAGCGCCCGTGGTTGAGTTTCTGAACTCCGTTGCCTGAGCCGTCGTCCATCCCTGATAACCTGTAGCTCAATGAACGGCGTCGCCGGTGCTTTGCGGCGCGCCGTCAGGATTGGTAGATTGGGGTGGTCCAGCCGGAAGCGAAATCTGCGAAAATAAGAACGGGCTCGGGAACGAGGTACGCCGAATGGTGGATGACAAGAAGGCAGCGGTGCGCGCGGTGGAATCAGGTGAACGCAAGGACCGCGTGCTCATAGTGGAAGACGAGGAGAACGCC
>DASSYL010000067.1:0-4937 GCA_035703315.1 Candidatus Acidiferrum sp.
AAGCCGCGAACCTTACCGATCGCGTCAACGTCCTCAACTTCGCCGGCCTTTTCTCCGGCACCGCCGTCGCCGCCCCGCGCAGTCTCTCCGCCCGCCTCCGCTTCACCTTTTGACTCGCTCTTGTTGGCGATGCATGTATCACTATCACTTTCTGGTGTCAGGGAAGGCTAACCGGCAATCCGCGGATGTGGTAGAACTCGAGCGATGCCCCTCTCAAGCAGACGAGAGTCTCAGCCAACCGTGACTGTTCGCAGGATCGGTGTACGGCTGCTCCCCTTTGTTTTCTTGCTGTATATCGTGGCGTTTCTCGACCGCGTCAACGTGAGTTTTGCCGGATTGGAAATGTCCCGCGATTTGAATTTCAGCGATCGTGTCTTCGGGCTGGGAGCCGGAATTTTCTTTATCGGATACGTGGTGTTTGAAATTCCGGGCGCGTTGCTGGTAGAGCGCTGGAGCGCGCGAAAGGTCATTGCGCGCATTTTGTTGACCTGGGGAATTGTGACCGTGTTGGTGGCACTGGTGAGGAGCCCCGGGCAATTCTACGCGGCCAGATTTCTGCTGGGCGCCGCGGAGGCCGGCTTTTTTCCCGGGGTGCTGGTGTATCTGACACACTGGTTCCGCTACGAGGATCGCGCCAAGGCAGCGGCCTTGTTTATGGCAGCGATTCCCGTGGCGAACGTGATTGGATCGCCGCTCGCCGGAGCCATACTGAGTGTGCACTGGGCGGGATGGCCGGGGTGGCGATGGCTTTTTGTTCTGGAGGGCCTTCCGGCAGTCGTTCTTGGAGTGGTTACGCTTTATTTCCTTCCCGATTGGCCGGCGGACGCCAAATGGCTGGCGAAGGATGAACGCGAGTGGATTACGCGGGAACTTGAGACTGAGAAAGCTGCGAAAGCAGGCGCGAGAGAAATTTCCGTCGGCGAAGCCTTGCGCATGCCGCGCGTGATTCTTTTGACCCTAATCTATTTTCTTTCCGTGACCGGTATCTATGGCTTCGCCATGTGGTTTCCAACGATTTTGAAGCGCGCCACCGGCTATTCGAACCTGACCGTTACCCTGCTCGCCGCGCTTCCCTATGTGGCCGGCGTAGCGGCAATGCTTCTAAATGGATGGCATTCCGATCGCTCCCGCGAACGACGATGGCACACTGCAATTCCGCTGTTTGCAGGCGCCGCATCGCTAGGTCTCGCAATTTTCTTCAGTAATAGCCTCGGCGTGGCATTTGCGCTGATGATCGTCGTCGGCGCTTGTACCACCGCGTTTTTACCGAGCTTTTGGCCGCTTCCCTCAGAATTTTTGGTGACCTCCGCGGCGGCAGCAGCAATGGGGCTGATCAATGCCCTTGGCAATCTTGGCGGTTTTCTTGGACCGTACGCGATGGGATTTTTGCGCTCGCACACTGGTTCGTTTGCGCCGGGGCTACTCGTTTTGCTGATGTGCATGGCCGCAGCGGGGATTCTGGTGTTGTTTTTGCCGGCCCGTAAAGACTCGCCGTAACCTAGTGGAAGTCGTGGGAAGGCACTTCGGCAGTAGCCAATTCAAACGGCTCGATTTGGCCCGCCTTTACCGAAACGACTCCGTCCTGATTCTGCACAAATCCTTTGATTTGCAGGAAAGCGTGATGAACGACAACTGTGTGATCCCGTTCAAAAAGCTGCGGCGTGATGATGATGTTGGCCACCCCGGTCTCGTCTTCCAGGCTTAGAAACACAAATCCTTTGGCCGTGCCAGGGCGCTGGCGAACAATCACCGCTCCAACAACTTCCACCGGTTTGCCGTCAGGAAGATGTTTCAAGACGCCAGCGGGCGAAATGCCGTGCAAGTTCAGTTGTGCGCGATGTTGAGCTAAGGGATGCGGGCCGACCGTCAGGCCAGTGCCGCGAAAGTCCGCGAAGATGCGCTCTTTAGGAGTCATCGGGGTCAATGGGGAAGAAGATGGTGCTTCGTTGTTCTCCAACAATTCCGATCCTGCCGAAGTTTCCATCAGCGGTCCCGGCCGGCGATTGGCGCGCTCCACTTGCCACAACGCATCGCGGCGGTGCGCCGCCGCTTTGCCGGAAATAAAATTAAAAGCGCCGATGGAGGCCAGCACGCGCAGTTCGTTGATCTGCATTTGCGGAATACGGCGTTTGACATCGTCAATCGAAACGAAAGGATGCTTCGCGCGCTGCGCCACGATCTGCATTGCGGTCTCTTTGTGCAGGCCCTTGACGTAACGCAAACCGATGCGCACTCGCCATTCGCCGCCGTGCTCTTCCATTGCGCAATCCCATTGCGATTGCGTGACGTCAATCGGCTTGAATTTCAAGCCATGGCGCTGCGCGTCTTTGATCAAAGTTGCCGGGCGATAGAAACCCATGGGCTGGTTGTTCAGCATGGCCGCGGTAAATGCCGCGAGGTAGTGGCATTTCAGGAACGCGCTGGCGTAAGCGATAAGAGCGAAACTGGCTGCATGCGATTCCGGGAATCCATACAAAGCGAACGAAGTGATGGATTGCACGATTTTGTCCTGCGTTTCTCCGACGATACCATTTGCCGCCATTCCGCGGCGCAGTTTGATCTCGACTTCCTTCATGCGCGCTTCCGATCGCTTGAAGCCAAGCGCGCGGCGCAGCTCTTCTGCTTCGCCACCGGTAAAACCGGCGGCAATCATGGCCATGCGAAGAAGTTGCTCTTGAAACAGCGGGACACCAAGCGTGCGTTTGAGAGTCGATTCGAGGAGCGGATGCAACGTTTCGGCTGGCTCGCGCCCCTGACGGCGGTTTAAATAGGGGTGAACCATTTTCCCGACAATTGGGCCGGGGCGGATAATCGCCACCTGCACTACGATGTCATAAAAGTTTTGTGGTTTAAGCCGCGGCAAGCAGGACATTTGTGCGCGACTCTCCACTTGAAACAGGCCGATGGTATCGGCGGCCCGCAGCGCGGAATAAACGGCTGTATCGTTTTGCGGCAAACGGCTTAAATCGATTTCTTCTTTCTGGTGCACGCGAATCAGCCGAATCGTATCTTCAAGAACGGCCATCATGCCTAGCCCAAGTAAATCAACTTTGACGATGCCCATGTCCGCGCAATCTTCCTTATCCCATTGCACGACGACGCGTCCGGGCATCGTGGCTGGCTCAAGCGGAACGACAGAGTCCAGTTGCCCCTGACAAATGACCATTCCGCCGGAGTGCTGGCCCAAGTGGCGCGGTAAATCCTGGACTTTCTGACATAGCTCAAAGAATTTCAGAATGCGATGCTGCCCCAGATCGAGACCGGCGTCCTTGAATTGCCGCGCCAGCGTGTCTTTCGAATCGGTATATTCCCAGGCACTAACCAGGCTGGAAAGCTTGTCGAGTGTTTCCGCATCGAATGATAAAACTTTGCCGATTTCACGCGCCGCCGATTTTCCGCGATAGGTAATGACGTTCGCGCACATTGCAGCGCCAAATTTTCCGTACCGCTCATAAACATATTGAATGGCCCGTTCCCGCTGATCGCCGCTGGGAAGATCGAGATCAATGTCCGGCCATTCGCCCCGTTCTTCCGACAAAAACCGTTCGAACAACAAGTTCATACCGACCGCATCAACAGCGGTAATTCCCAGCGCGTAGCAAACGGCACTATTCGCGGCGGAGCCCCGTCCCTGAACCAGGATGTTTTTCTCGCGGCAGAAACGAATGATGTCCCAAACGATCAGGAAATAACCGGCGAGATCGAGCTTCTCTATGAGATCAAGCTCCTTCTGTATTTGTTTTTTAGCCGTTTCGTTTTCTGAGCTGTAGCGGTTCCGCATTCCTTCCCAGGCTCTTGCCCGCAAAAACTCGATTTGCGATTCGCCGTTCGGCGTCGGGTAGTTTGGGAACTGGTAGCCGAGGTCACGCATGGTGTACTGCAGGCGTGAAGCGAGTTCACTGGTGTTGGCGATAGCTTCGGGCAAATCGGCGAAGAGCGCCGCCATTTGTTCGGGCGACTTGAGATAGCGTTCCGCGTTGCAGGAAAGCAACTTGCCAGCGCTGGCCAGTACGCGATGATGCCGCAAACAAGAAAAGGCGTCGAGTATTTCGCGCTCTTCTGGCAAGGCATGGCAGACGCCATTGGTAGCAAGAAGCGGAAGATGAAAGCGACGCGCCAGTTCCACTGCGATTTGATTGCGGCGCTCTTCTTCGCGAAGAAAGTGGCGCTGCAGCTCGATGTAGAGATTGTCCTTACCAAAAATTCCGCGGAGACGTTCGACGTGCGCAGAAGCAGTTTTCAGGTCACCCCAGCGAAGGCTGTGCGCAAATACCCCTTCTTCTCCACCGGTCAGGCAAATCAACCCGCTGCTGAATTCTTCCGCTTCTTCAAGGCGAATTGCGCCTTGGCCTTTTTCCGCGCGCAATTTCATGCGCGTCAAAAGCCGGCAAAGATTTTTGTAACCTTCCGCGGAGCTGGCAAGCAGGACCAGCCGCCCGCCTTCGGTGCAGGAAATTTCCGCGCCGATGTGCGCCTTCAAGCCTATTTTTGTCATCGCCAGGTGAAAGCGAGGCGAACCGTACATTCCATCGCGATCCAGCAACGCCATGGACGTCATGCCCGAGGCGGAACATGTACTGGCAAGCTTCTCCGGTGTGGAGGCTCCTTCCAAAAAACTGAACGCCGACCGGGCATGGAGTTCGACGTACATCAGTGATAGCTCCCGCGCACAAACCACTTTTTTTGCAGCGCATCGAAAACGATTCGATAAGTGCCGGTCAATGGAGTTTTTCCGGCGAAGCGGAGCTCGACGTCCCAGGCGTCTTCCTGCCAGGGATTTTCTTCCCACCACTGTCCGGACAAGCGCCACGGCCCCGAAGCATGCACCACCTTTCCTATGTTGCCTTTCCAGCTGACTTTGACCGGCTGGCCTTCTTCCAGAGCAACGTAAGCGGGCAGCGGCGGGCGGAAATAGCGAAAACCGATTTTTGCTTTGT
>DASSYL010000242.1:0-3451 GCA_035703315.1 Candidatus Acidiferrum sp.
AGACCAGGCCGACCATGCGCCAGCCGTAGAACATCCGGGAGAAAAAGGTGCGTAGCGATTCCAGTGATGTGCCTCAAGGCTGCATTGGTGCTGATTCAGTTTTCCCAGAAGCAGCGAGGGAAGGCAAGAAAGACACGCGGCAAAGCCGCAACCAAGAGCCGGAATATCTCGCGCAAAGACGCAAAGCATGTCCTGAGCGACGCCGAAGGGGCCGCAAAGGAAAAACGCATTGTCATTTCGACCGAAGGGAGAAATCTTTCTCAGATCCCTCGCATTCGCGCTCGGGATGACAGCCTTACCCGTCACTTGGCGTTCTTGGCGCCTTGGCGTGAGTAAATCTGAAGGATCTCTATTTTAGGTGCGCGCGGTTCGCGATGGTAACGATTAGACCAACGGCGGCGATACAGGCAAGTACGAGATACATCCAAAAATAACCGAACCACTGAACCAAACCGCCGCAAATTAACGCGCCGACGCCGTTACTGAGGGGAAGGGCGATGGAAAATGTCGCCATGGCTCTGCCTCTTCGTTCGGGCTTGGCCTGTTCCATCGCGATCGCGAGGGTAGTTGCGCTGGCCATCGCTAACCCCAGCATGTAGAGCGTGCCGGGAATCATCAAGGCGATGAGGTTGGCAGCGAAGGCCAACGTCATAAGGGCAACAGCTTGAAACACGAAGCACGCGAGCAACGCCCGCCGCCGGCCGATCCGGTCGGACACTTTGCCTAACACAGGACGAGCGAGGAGGCTGGTCGTGCCGGTGGCGACATAAAACCAGCCGATGTTCTCGATACCGATTTCCCGTGCGTAAAGAACTAAGAAACTCGCCACTGCTGGGAACGTGACATGAGAAGCAAATGAGAGCACGGATGCCAGGATGATTTCTCGATCCAAAACATTCAAAATTTCCCGCCACCACGGACCGGAGGCAGCCCCATGCCGGCTGTGAGTCGGTTCCGGTGCGCGGCGGGCAAGAAGCGCGCCGGCAGCCGCGCCCACCGCAGCCAAAGCAATAGCCACGACGAAAACTACACGAAAACCGCCGAACGGCGCGTAGATGAGCCAGAGCGCGAGGGCCGGCAACAAAATCGTACCGCTGGCTTGGATTCCACTATAGTACCCCGACGCTTCGCCGCGTCGTTCCGCCGGGGCGCTCAGCGCCAACAGCGAATAACCAGCGGCACTGAGTCCCGCCCAACCAAGCCCGCGCAAAGCGTTGGCGAACATCGTTGCTTCAGCGAAGGGAATAAAGCAGAAAATCACCGCCGCGGACAACAGCAGCAACCCGCAGATGAGGACGCCTGCTTCCGACCACTTGTCAGCCCAGCCGCCGATGAGCGGCCGGAAAACCACGCTGGTCACCGCGAAGCAAGCGATCACGAGGCCCACTTTGAACGGCGTGCCCCCCAACGCGGTGATGTAAAGGGGAAATGTCGGTTGCAGCAGCGCATGTTGCGCCGAGCCGAAAAACTGCGCGCAACAGAGCAAAGCAAACGTAGGCGTCCACAGTGAATGGGATTTTCCTGCTGGCATCGGATCGCTGATTCAATGAAAAGTTTCTTTGCTTGGGCCTGTCGAGTCGGAGACTAGGCGAGAGCTGCAAAGAGATCTTAAGCTAGCACGAAACGAAAGGTAGATCGATTTCGCACGTTGATTTTGAACCGCTGCTTAAGTTGAACCCTGAACTTGGAACCGCCCTGGATTGAACTTGAACATGGAACGACGGTTGTATTGGAGGTTTTGTCCGCACAGGACTTCGGATTGCGCTCGGTTTGTAGTTGCATGCAAAAGCGAGCCGGACGCTCTGAGGGATAGGAAAAATTGAAGATTTAAGGTAAAAGAATGCGAACCTGCGGGTTCAACGGCGTCAGCAAACCCGATGGTTTGAGCCTTGGGCGCCGGCGCTCTACCTGGAGCAGCTTGCAGGGCGCAAAGAAGCCCAGTTTGACTGGGCGAAGTTTACCTGGATCTGCCCACCGGAACGCACGAAGGAGTACTGAGTTATGATGGTTAACCCCTACGATGATTCACGGTTGATGTTGGCGTTGCAGATCGACCACTCGCGTGTGGCCGGCTTTTTCGCGGCCCATTGGGGCAACAAAGACTTTGCCCGCCCCGAGCCCTATGCATCCGTCGTGCTGGCCGCTCACGAGCACGACAGCGGCTGGTGGGAATGGGAGATGAAGCCGTCGACGCTCAACGATAAAGGGTTTCCAATGGATTATCACGACGGGAGCCTCAAATACCTCGGCCAGCTCCGGCTCGATTTCTATAAGAACGCTGTGGACCACGTGCTGGAGCGGGATCCCTACGCCGCGCTTTTGATGGCGATGCATGGCGTCGCGCTGATGAACGCCGGCTACGGCAAGTACGCTTATCCGCCGGATCGCACCTCCGACCCACGCGTCAAAGCTTACGTCGATCACCAGGAACAGTTGAGGTTCAAACTGTTAGCGGAATTGCGCCAATCGGAACAGTTCAAAAGCTTTGCCTCGGACGAGCAGATTTGGACCAACTATGAATATATGGAGGTCTTCGACCAACTCGCCCAGTTCGTCTGCAACCGTTATCCGTTAAACAGTAAGGCTCGCAAACTCGGCCCAACAAATACGTTGAACGATGTCGATGTGCCGACCAAACATGGCGCGCCGGCTGCGAAGATAAAGATCGACACCGTTTCGGAAAACCGTGCAGTTTTGTCCCCTTACCCATTCAATATGGATCCTCTAGTCTTTTCATTTCCTGCTCGCTTGGTCGCCAACAGAGCCTATGACCCGGAAGATTTTCTCGCCGAGTTTTATAAAGCGGAGCGGATAACTATTACACACACGTTGGCATCAGCGTAGCGGCCAAAAGTATGCTGAGCGGGTGTCACTTCACAAGATAGCCAAATTTCTCTCGGCCTTTACGAGCGCTCTCCTGGCTGGGCGCATTGACGCGGGGAAACTTGTCCTTCCAATCGTAGGGTCGCGTCGCATCGACCACCATCCGCGAATTGGTAAGATCCCTCGCCTTCCGTTGCTCGGGCGTGAGACGCGGGTCCGCTGGGCTGGTGCGCATGCGCCGCAAAATGTCGATGGAAGTCGCAGGGTCGCAGCGCGTCACCATCGCCCACATGAGTTGCTCGAAATTCGACACGTCGATATCGTCGTCCACGACAATCACCATTTTGCATCCGTACACTGTAGAGCCGCAACTGGCGGAGAGCACGCCGGCTTGTTTGGCGTGGCCGGGATAACGCTGCTTGATGGCAATGCCGTGAAGCATGCGTGACGCACCGACCTCATGACACCAAACCTGGGTGACATCCGGCACTCCCGCGTTTTGCAGTTCATGCTTGAGCATGGCGGAGCGCATGATGGCTCGATAGCGCGCCATCTCGTCGGAGCCGCCGCCGAGCGGCGGCACACCGAGGATAATCGGATCGTTGCGATGGTAGACGGCTTCGATTTC
>DASSYL010000354.1:0-5569 GCA_035703315.1 Candidatus Acidiferrum sp.
AGTCTTTGGCATTTTCGCCTAGCGCGGTCATCAAGCCGGTGTAGTCGGCGGTCCGATGGTGGTCAATGTTAGGAGAGCCGAAAGTTTCGCGCGCCAGCTTCTGCAACAAGTAGTTTTCTTCGTTTGACGTGCGGTTGGAGCCGATGAAGCCGATCGCATCGCCGCCGTGCTTGGCGTGAAGCTCTTTCAGCTTGGAAGCGGCTGTTTGGGCTGCTTCTTCCCAGGAAACAGGGAAGAGCTTGTCGCCCTTGCGAACCATGGGCTGCTTGATGCGTTCGGGATGCTTGGTGAAATCAAAACCGAAGCGGCCCTTCACGCAGAGGAAGTCGCCATTGATTCCGCTGAGATCGCGGTTATTGGCGCGCAGAATTTCGTGATTGCGGACGCTCAGCGTGGTTTTGCAGCCGTTGGAGCAATGCGCGCAGGTCGTGGGAACGTATTCCATCTCCCAGGGCCGCGTCTTGTAACGATAGGTGCCGCTGGTCAGCGCGCCGACCGGGCAAATGTCGATGCACATGCCGCATTCTTCGCACTCGAGGTGGTCTTCGCGGTTGGGAATGATGACACTGTTGGCGCCACGCATGCCGACGCCGAGAGCTTTCACATCCATGCCTTCGTCGCAGACACGTACGCAGCGGAAGCACAGGATGCAACGCGGAGCATCGTAATAAACAATCTCCGACCACTTTTCTTCGGGGCGGTGAATCTTTTCTTCGATGAAGCGGCTGGAGTCAGCGCCGTAGCGGAAAACCATGTCCTGCAATTCGCACTCTCCGCCTTTGTCGCAGACCGGACAGTCGAGCGGATGGTTGGTCAGCAGAAATTCCAGAACGCCTTTGCGCGCCTGCTTGATCTGCGCGGTGTCGGTCTTGACCACCATGCCTTCGGTCGCGACTAGCGTGCAGGCGGTCTGCAGCTTGGGCATTTTCTCGACTTCGACCAGACACATGCGGCAAGCGGCTTGCAGCGAAAGTCCCGGGTAATAGCAGAACGAGGGGACCTCGGTGGCAATCTGTTTGGCGGCTTCGATCACCAGAGTACCGGCGGGCACTTGCACGTCGCGGTCGTTGATTTTCAGCGTGACGAGTTTCTGTTCAGCCATGATCCTATCGCGCTCCGATCAGCGCTTCGGCGGATTTGTAAGCACAGCGGCCGTGCAAGTGGTCTTCAAATTCGCTTCTGAATTTCTGCACGATGCTGATGGTGGGCATCGCGGCAGCGTCACCGAGCGGGCAAAATGTGCGGCCCAACATGTTCTTGGCGAGTTCGCCGACAAGGTCAATGTCTTCGCTGCGGCCCATTCCGGTATGGAAGCGTTCGAGCATCTTGCGCAGCCAGGTGGTTCCTTCGCGGCAGGGAATGCACCAGCCGCAGGATTCGTGTGCATAGAAATGCATGATGCGGCGCGCCATATCGACCATGCAGGTGTCTTCGTCCATCACCACCATACCGCCTGAACCCAGCATGCTGCCGGCTTTGGCAACGGCGTCGTAGTCCATCGGCAAATCGATTTCGTCGGCGCTCATCAGCGGGCAGGAGCTGCCTCCGGGAATGACGGCTTTGAGTTTCTTGCCGTTGGGAATGCCGCCCGCCATCTCGTAGATGAACTTTTTCATATTCATGCCGAGCGGAATTTCGTATATGCCGGGCTTGTTAACGTGGCCAGCGACGCAGAGCAAACGCGTGCCGCCATTTTTCGGCGTGCCGCGACTAGCGTACGCTTCGCCGCCTTCGCGAAGAATGGCCGGAACCGCGCTGAGCGTCTCGACATTATTAATGATGGTCGGGCAGCCATAGAGGCCGACCACGGCAGGGAAGGGCGGCTTGATGCGCGGGTAGCCGCGTTTGCCTTCGAGCGATTCCATGAGCGCGGACTCTTCGCCGCATTCGTAAGCGCCCGCACCGGTGTGGATCAGCAGGTCGTAGTCGAAGCCGCTGCCGAGAATATTCTTGCCCAGGTAGCCGCGCTGGTAGGCCTCGTTGATGGCTTCTTCGACGAGATCGAGCACGTAACGGTATTCGCCGCGAATGTAGATGAAACCCTGATGCGCTCCGATGGCCCGGCCCGCGATGATCATGCCTTCGATCAACTGGTGCGGGTCCATTTCCATCAGCGGGCGGTCTTTACAGGTGCCGGGTTCGGACTCGTCAGCGTTGCAAATGACGTAGCGTGCTTTCGGCGAATCTTTGGGCACGAACGACCACTTCATTCCGGTCGGGAACCCGGCGCCGCCGCGTCCCCGCAGATTGGACCTTTTTACTTCATCAATGATCGACTCCGGCGTCATTTGCTTTAGGGCTTTTTCCAGCGCCTGATAGCCCTCGTTCTGCAGATAGACATCGATCTTGCGGGAATCTTTGATGCCCCAGCGCTTGCTGATGAGTACTGTTTCCTGCGGGTCGCGATCATGCAACGCGCCAGAGATTACGCTGACCGGAGTCGGTTTCTTGCCGGCGTCGAGTTCTTCGATGATGCGGTCGAACTGTTTGGGCGTGAGGTTTTCGTAAAAATCGTAATTGACCTGAATGGCAGGAGCGCCGGTGCACGCGCCAATGCATTCGACTTCTTCCAAGGAAAAAACGCCGTCGCTAGTGGTCTCTTTATGCCCGATTTCCAGGCGTTTTTTGGCTTGTTCGAGAATTTCGTAGCCGCCGCGCAGCATGCACGCCACGTTGGTGCAGACCTGAACGTGATGCTTGCCCATAGGCTTGCGGCGCAGCATCGAGTAGTAGGCGAGGGTCTCTTCCACTTGCACGGTGCGCAGTTCCAAGCGCTGCGCAATTTCAGCGATCATTTCGTCGCTGACGAAACCGGCTTCATCCTGCGCATACATCAGCATGGGGATGAGCGCGCTGCGCTTCACCGGATAGGCATTTTGCAGCTTTTCAAACCGTGCCGCGAGTTGTGGCGAAAGTTCCATAAACCTTTTGGTCGATTACCGGTCGACGTCGCCCAATACGATATCGATCGTGCCGATGCAGGCGATTACGTCCGCAATTAGCTGGCCTTGGATCAAGAGTGGCAGCGCCTGCAAATTCACATACGACGGCGAACGGAAGTGGCAGCGCAGCGGCTTGGGCGAACCGTCGCTGGCGATATAACAACCCAGCTCTCCGCGCGGCGATTCGATCGCCACATAGGCGTCGCCTGGCGGGGGCGAAAATCCTTCGGTAAAAATCTTGAAGTGGTAGATGAGCGCTTCCATCTCCACTTTCATTTTTTCGCGCGGCGGAGGCACGATGCCCGGCGCTTCGGTGCGGATCGGGCCGGAGTCCGTAATCTTATCCATCGCCTGTTTGACGATCTTTAGGCTCTCCCGAATTTCCGCCACGCGCAGCAGGTAGCGGCCATAGCAATCGGAATCGGTACGCGTTGGCACGTCGAATTTGAATTCTTCGTAGCTCGAGTAGGGAAACACTTTGCGATTGTCGTGCGCGAGACCGGCTGCGCGCAGCGTTGGCCCGCTCATGCTGTAAGCGATAGCTTGCTCGAGCGAAATCTTGCCGACGCCCTGCAATCGTCCTTGCCAGATACGGTTTTCCGTCAGCAGCGCTTCATATTCATCTACACGGCTCGGCATCATTTTCAGGAACTTGCCGATCATTTCGCGCCAGCCCGCGGGGGGCTCTAGCGCCACGCCGCCGATGCGAATATAGCTGGTCATCATGCGCTGGCCGGCAAAGCGCTCGAAAATTTTCAGAATTTCTTCGCGCTCGCGGAAGCAGTAAAGAAAAACCGACATGGCGCCCATGTCGATGGCGTGCGTGCCGAGCCACACCAGGTGCGATGAAATACGCTGCAACTCCACCATCATCACGCGGATGTATTGCGCGCGCTTAGGCACTTCGAGGCCGAGCAGCTTTTCGACGGCGAGGCAATAAACCAGGTTGTTACCCAACGGATTGAGGTAATCCATCCGGTCGGTCAGCGTAATGGCTTGAGAATAGGTTTTGTGCTCGCAGGATTTTTCAATGCCGGTGTGCAGATAGCCCAAGTCCGGATCGGCTTTGACCACAGTCTCGCCGTCCAGCTCCAGCGCCACGCGCAGCACGCCGTGCGTGGACGGGTGCTGTGGCCCCATATTAAGGACCATTGTCTTGGCTGGGCCAGTGGCAGTTTCAACCGTGGTCATGATTCTCTCGTCCGCTTTTCTGATCTAACTCCAACCCTCTATCCTACTGCTTTTTAAAAGCTGGCAAATACGTTGAAGGCACGTCGCGGAATCCCTCGGTCGGGTAATCGCGCCGCAGCGGATGGCCTTCCCAGTCCGAAGGCAGCAGAATCCTCCGCAAATCCGGATGTCCATTAAAGCGAATGCCCATCAAATCAAAAATTTCGCGTTCCAGCCAGCCGGCTCCGGGCCAAACCGGCACCACCGAATCCACTGTGGGATCCGCGCCGCTCAACTTCGTGCGCAAGCGAATCTTGAGCTTTTTCGGTATGGAAACCAGGTGATAGCTCACTTCAAAGCGCGGCTCGACCGGGAACCGGTCCAGGGAAGTAGCGTCGGATAGAAAGTTGAATTCCAACTCCGCGCGGCAGTATTCCGCTGTGGCGCGCAGCAACTCGCGCGGCACCACCACTGTCGTTTCGCCATGAAACTCAATGACTTCCGAGACCGCCTTCGCGTTCCACCCGCGCAGCTTCTCGACTATTACACTCGTAGCGTTTTGTTCGCCGCTCTCTGACACGATTTTTCCGATTTGCCCGTCTGGCTATTTATGCCAGTCCAGCGCGCCCTTTTTCCAGAGATAAAAGTATCCGACCAGCAGAATCGCGATGTATATCATCATTTCGGTGAAACCGTACCAGCTCAGCGAGCGAAACACCATCGCCCACGGATACAGAAAAATCGCCTCCACGTCAAAAAGGATGAACACCATCGCCACCAAATAGAATTTCACGGAGAAAGGCTCGCGCGCGTCTCCGGTCGGCTCCATGCCGCATTCGTAAGCCTGTTGTTTTGCGCGGTTTGGCCTCCGCCAGCCGACCAGCACCGACAAGGAGGAAATGAGTCCCGCCAAGATGGCGGCGATCAGCAAGTGTAAAACCAGCGGCGCGTAGGTTTGTAGACCTGAACCACTCATAGGCGAAGCGGTATAATAACGAGGAGTTGGCGTTCGGTCAAATCGCGCGCAGGAAATTCCGAGCGGCGCGCCGATGAGAAAACCTTCGGTTTTCGCCGCGCTACAGGTTAGCTTCCAGGACGGCTTGCGCATGGTCTTTGGCCACAACAGCAACGTCATGATTGGTACCGACACCGTGCATGTGCAGACCGAGGATCGCGGCGTGGTGAGCGGTTTGATTGACACCACGGTACATTGCAGGGGCCGCGTACTGCATCGCCGTACCAATAATTACCAGGACTTGCTGCCGCTCGATGCCGGCAAAGAATCCATGCTGAAAGCCCGGGTGGACGAGCAACACCGCGCCGTAGTCGAAGAACTTCGTTCGGGCGTACTTCAGCTGGCGATTCCTAAGCTGCCGACTCCGCAAGCCCCCGCTGTACCGATTATGTCAAAGGCGGCTACTGTTGCCGGGCTGAAAATAGATCTGACCAACGCGCGC
>DASSYL010000412.1:0-12971 GCA_035703315.1 Candidatus Acidiferrum sp.
GACAACGTCGTAAACAGAAATTCGCCTACAGCTTTCTCGCGCCCTGTAACAGACTCGATGTCGATCAACGAACGCGTAAGGGCAAACGGATCCATGCATCCTCGCTACGAAATTGTCTTTGGAGAAAAACGCAGAAAGAGAAGGAGAGAACCGCGAGATGCGTAGCGGAATCGCTGCTCCTCGATAGCGCTCCGTTCCGACCGCGGTCGGGACGACAGTGAACGGGCCTTGGCCCCGTCCCCCAACGCTCGCCCGATTCAGCCACGGGCGGCGTTTCGGCGGAGAATAACTGCTCCCTTTCGCGCGGCCTCCGAAGCTGTTCGGAAAGACTGGCTACGCTACTGATGAGCTCCGCACCTCTACCAAGAACTGTTTGAGATTACGGCATGCTTGCCCGGAAAGCAACAACGTTATGCTCACGCAAACCGAACCGCGCCCGTTATTCCGTTGCGTTCCCTTTACGCAGTGTTTGCACAAGCCCGCGAGCCACCTCACGCGCACGAGGCAGATCGTGGGGATCGAACGAGATCGCGGCGACGCGCTGATGCCCACCGCCGCCGAACTTTTCAGCGAGTGAAGCCAGGTTCTGATTGGCTGTAGCCTGGTTCCAGGGATTTGTACCGAGCGAGACCTTGGCGCGAACCGCCGACGCGCTGACACTGATGGAGTACACGCATTCAGGATGCAGAAGGTAAGGGATGAACTTGTTGTAGCCCTCGAGGTCCAAGTCGCTGACGTCGAAGAAAATTACGCCGTCACTTGCTTCGCAGCGCTCGCGCAAAATCTCGATGGAACGGCGGTGGCGGTCGAGCAGCGGTCCCAAATGTTTGGCGACGATCGGCAGCTTCACCATTTCGGCGAGTGGTGTATGCGCCAGATCGCGAATGATTTTCGCTGGCACGCCATCCTCGGGCGCGGCCTCAATCACTAGCGCCAATTGTGTCGCGGGTTCAACAAGTTCAACCGCCGATTGCGGCGTCGGAAATTGAGCACCATCAATGATGTCACCCCAGTGAATCAGATCCTTCAGTGGCGCGGTGTCGAAGCCGAATTTTTCGCGGGCAGTATCGGCAATCAGCATGGTGCAGGACTTGTAGTCCGGCTCATAGAACATGTGGGGGCCGGGATTCTTCTTGAAGTTCTGCGCGTCGGCGGGTGTCAGAAAAGCGCTTTGGTGGTGGTCGAACCACCAGGTCACTTTCGGCGAATTCGAGTATTTGAAGTCCACAATTACGTTTTCGTCGCCGTCAAAGAGATCACCTTCCCACGGCTGGACCGCGCGATGGGTCATTCCTGTGAAATGAAAGTCGGCCGTAGGGTCAATCCGTTCGCGATAAAACCGGTAAAACAGTGCGGCAGAAGCGGTGCCATCAAAACAGCGGTCATGAAAGCACAGTCGAACTTTGGTCATGGACGAGAGATTCGGGCCTTTCGAGTCATACGGTGACTGTCACCGCCACCAGCAAAGCTTTTTAAGATGCTGGTAGCGGCGCAGAAAGTCAAGTGAAGATCGGGAGGAACAAAACAGAAGCCGCCGAGTGGCAGCGGCTTCTAGCAAGCGAGTCAATTCGGTCCGAAAACTACCTCACCATGCCCTCAACCAAATTTCCAATAATCGGGAGTTTGAATAACTCGTGCTGGTAGGCCTTATACATGCAGTACACCCAAAGAATGAAGAAGGCGATCATCACAACCGGGTACAGGAAGACTGCCAGAAAGCCGATAGGAACGTGCAACATCGCCGAGATAAATCCAAGCAGCAGCGCGACGATCCAGAAAACGATCCACACTCCTACGAACGCAATATTCAGTGCGATCGACTGCGCGCCATGAAATTTCACAAACGGACGCTTATCGATCAGCAGAAAAATCAGGCCGGAAATCCATCCGAACAAGTAGCACAGTAGCCCGGCCACATTCTCCTGCATTCCTTCGGTGGGCGAGGCGGCCACGGCCACCGGCCCTCCTCCTGCCGGCACCTCCGCAGCGCCCTGACTCGCACCGCACTTGGGGCAAAAGACAGCCGTGCCGATTTCTTGACCACACGCTTTACAAAATGCCATTGGTTCCTCCGAGGGGTTCCGTTGCGCGGGAGAGTAGCAAAGTCCCGGGAGGCAGGCAATGAAAATCCGTTTCGCTTGGCCGATCGCCAAATATGGCAGCACACAAGATATGGCTGCTTCCCTCTTGATCCTCCGGTACAATCCGCAGCCAATGAATCTTCCAGGGCCGGATCAGATCAACCGCTCAGCCATCGAATCGCCTCGCACTTCGCAATTCTCTCTTCCGCGCGATGTCACTCCCGCGGAACGACAAACGCTGGTGGCGGGCGCCCTTGGCTGGATGCTCGATGCCATGGACGTGATGCTGTTCTCTCTAGTCATCGGCTATTTATTGCGCGAGTTTTCGATGGATACGCGCACCGCCGGATTTTTGAATTCGCTTACGCTTATCGCGTCAGCCGTCGGCGGTTTTCTCTTCGGTTTTCTGGCCGACCGGATTGGCCGCACACGCGCGCTCATGCTGTCCATCCTGGTGTACTCCTTTGCCAGCGCCGCCTGCGCTTTTACTCACACGGTGCCGCAGTTAGCGCTATTTCGTTTCGTGCTCGGTCTGGGGATGGGCGGCGAATGGACCACCGCCGCCGCGCTGATCGCCGAAACGTGGCGCGCCGAGCATCGCGGCAAAGCGCTGGGATTGATGCAGTCCGCTTATGCGCTGGGCGAAGCCTTTGCGGCGCTGGTCGTCGCGGTGATCCTTCCGCATTTCGGCTGGCGCGCGGTGTTTTTGGCTGGCTTGCTGCCGGCGCTGGTGGTGCTCTGGATTCGCCGGAAAGTACCAGAGCCGGAACTTTGGAAGGCGAGACGACAGCGGGCGGTGCGGCTGAAGCTCGGTTCCCTCTTGCGCGGCGAAACGCTGCGTAACGGAATTCTCGCCACCACGATGAATGCCTTTGCCATGTTTGGTTATTGGGGACTGTTTATCTGGGTTCCCGGGTATCTTTCTCTACCGGTGGAGCAGGGCGGCCGCGGCCTCAGCCTGACGAAAACGACTACGTTTTTTCTTGTGCTGTGCGGCGGGAAGTGGCTCGGTTACGCGCTGTTCGGATTTTTCGCCGATGCTTACGGCCGAAAGCGCCCCTATTTCGGTTACTTGATCATTGCAGCCTTGCTGGTACCAATTTATGGACTCGTGCGAACGCCGTTCTGGCTGCTGGTGCTTGGACCGTTGGTAGGATTCTTTGGAATTGGATTCTTCTCGGGCTTCGCGGCGATCGCCAGCGAGATTTTCCCAGGCGAAATCCGCGCGACTGCCATGGGCCTCAGCTACAACGTCGGCCGAGGACTTTCCGCCGCGGCCCCGTTTGCGGTGGGCGCCTTGGCGATGCACTACGGGATCGGCCCGGCTTTTGTACTACAAGCCGCCGCGTATTTGATCGCAGCGCTGCTTTCGCTCTTGCTCCCGGAAACTCGTGGACAGCAACTTACGTGAGGACTGTCGCGCCGAGGGCGGTTTGTTGTTAGATATCAGAGTTGGATCGCGATGCGGATAAGCGGCAGCGCCCGAGAGATCAGGCGAAGCGGTCATACTCCTGCGACCCGTGAAAATCCCCCGGCTCGGCGCGCGCGCACGGTGAACTTTAGAGGGAAATATTGGGCCCGAGCGAGCACAGTCTGAAACTCCGCATCGCCCGAGTAAATTTTCTTGGGAACCCGCCGCGCCATGATCCCAAATGACAGCGGGTCACGGCGGAATGGATATGGCGCAACCGTGATCACGCCGCCTTCGGAGTGCAACTCCATATCCGTCTCTTCGTCCTCGTCGTTGACTGGCACGGCATCCAGCATCAGGTCTTGCTCAGGACTCAAACAAAAATGGAGCGAAAGGCGATCCATCACTTCGAGACGAGTTGCGTTTGTCTTAATGCGATGCTCTTCGGCGTAGCCCTTCATCGCCGGGTTGGCGCGCAAATCGACCTTTAGGCGCAGCTGCTGCAGGCGCAATTGCTGAACAAAATCGCCAACCAGCTGGCTCTCGCCAGCCTTAACATATTTCGCCGAGTATCCCGGCATCGTAGCGCGAGCTCGATCGTATAGTTCAGAAGCGTGCACAACAGCCAGAAGCGCGGCGTAATGATCCACCTTGACCAGACGCTCGATTCCGCGCTGGTACAGCGCAATATGCGCTTCAGTGGGAATGGACGCGAAGGTGTACGGCAGGTGAGTTTTAGGATCGAGCGCGCATTGCAGTTCCCAATCACCCCAACCGTTGTCGTGTTCTGCTACGGCCAGGCAAAAGGAAACGTTGGGCTGGGGCTTGGTGAACCTCTCATTGCCCCACTCGCGGGCAAAAAATCCCGCCAAAAAGGCGTGATCCGTCTGGCGAATGACCAGAAAATGTTCACCCCTGGCGCCTTTTTCTTCGACAAGTATCATGCCGCTGCCCTCGATCGCAGCCTGCGAGCGAACGTAAAATATGGAGTTGGATGACGCCTTCTGCGGCGAGGCGTTCCTGCCCGGGAGCGGGGTAGCCAGGCGAGTCCCACAAAGCTACGTTATTATGCCCCTCGACTGGCAAGGCAATCCAGCTCAATCCGTCCTATAGCCCGTTGAATACGCGAAACGGCCCGCCCGCAACTTTGCGACTGCTGGTGGTCCTTTCCTTTGTGCGTTCCGTGCGTCCATTTGCTAGAGTCTTAGCTCGGGGAGGATTCATCATGCGGAAAGCATTACTGGTTGGGAGCGCGTTTGTGTTCGTCGTCGCCGCGGCGGTTGCCAAGCATGCACAGCAGGATAAATCGAAGCGGCCAAGTCCGCCGGCAACGGCGAAGTGCGATTTGGCTGGCGGCAAATCCATCACGGTGGACTATTCGAGTCCACGCGCCAAAGGACGCAAGGTCTTCGGCGGCATAGTGCCCTACGGCGAAGTCTGGCGAGCTGGAGCAAACGAAGCCACGACGTTTGTCACCACCGGAGATTTGATGGTGGGCGGCCATCACGTCCCGGCAGGCAGCTATACCCTTTTCACCATCCCTGCGCAGGACAAGTGGACACTGATCATCAGCAAGAAAACCGGCGAATGGGGCATTCCTTATCCGGGCGCGGATTCGGACTTGGCTCGAGTGGACATGAAGGTTTCCGCCACTCCGAGCGCCACGGAAAATTTCACCATAGCCTTCGACAAAAGCGGCAAGGGCTGCACCCTACGCCTGGAATGGGAAAACACCCGAGCCAGCGTCGACATCGGAACGATGTAGGCTTCGCTACAGAACAGAAGACGATCTACGCGTCTTTGAGACGCGCTATGCCGCGGTCAACCAGAAAGACGGCGGCGATTACCATCACAGCCGAGGCCATGACATTGATGGTGATGCGTTCGTTGGCTAACCACCATCCTAAAAGGACCGCAACGATCGGGTTGACGTAGGTGTGTGTCGCCACCAGTGTCGGCGAGTAATGTTCCAGCAGCCAGTTGTAGGCGGTGAAAGCTATCACCGAGCCAAATATCACCAGGTATGCGAGCGCGAGCCACGCCCGCATCGGCACGGCGGCGAAGGAAAAGCCCCGATACTCGCCCAGAATTGTCCCAGTCGAAAGCAGCATCACGGATCCGGCTAGCAACGACAGCGCCGAAAGGAGCAGCGGGCTCCCGGATAACTGTGAGCGACGCGAGTAGATGATTCCTGCCGACCAGGAGATGGCTCCGATCAGACAGGCTATCGCTCCCAGAAAAACTTCGCGACCAGCTGACCACAGATCGCGTCCCATCAACAACGCTACGCCAGCGAGACCTAATACTACTCCGGAGAAAAGGAGCCAATTCATCCGCCAGCGTTTTTCCGCCGCGCAGGCGATCAGAAAAACCCAGATGGGCTCCGATGCAATTAGAAGCGAGGCCAGCCCTGTGGGAATTTGTGTGTCGGCCCAGTGTAAAGTCCCGTGTCCGACTAAAAAGAAGAAGAAACCGATGACGATGCTGGCACGAACCTGTGGCCATGTTGGCCGCTGCCCTCTTACCAGTGCCCATACCAGCAAAATCGTTCCCGCAAACGCATGGCGGAAGCCTGCCGTGTAGAGCGGCGGAATGGAAGCGACCGCGTACCAGATCGCGAGGTAGGTCGAACCCCAGATGAGATAAATCGCCAGAAATGCTGTAACCACCGCTGTCCGGCTTGTGGGGACGCGAGCCGCGCAGGCTGCACGTGTTGCAGAAGACGCTTGCGGCTCGTGAAGTACCGCTGGTTTTGGTGAAGCACCCACCGCCAATCTCCCGCCTTTTCGTAATGGACTAAGTGCGCTATACTCATTACAAGGATATCTCATGGTTTGTAACGAGTCAAATTGTTTTAAGGCATTACCGTGCCGCTGAGCCTTGCTCAATTTCGCGAGAAAGGCCACGGGAAAACCGGGCCTTGGGTGGACCTGGTCAACAGCGAAGAATGGGACACCTACGGCAAGCGCACCGACTGGCTCGACGACCCGTCCTGGTGGCGGTATTTCCTCCGCCAGTGGAATTTTCCGCCGCCGACTTCCTCAGCCCTTCCGGCGAAGGAGTTCCGTGCGCTACGCGCCACTTTGCGGAAAAGTTGTGAAGCGCTTTTTGACCGCCGCAAGCTGTCCAGCGAAGAAATTCGCGGGTTCAACGACATGTTGAAGGTCATCGGCAAGCGGCAGTTGATCGAGCGCCAAACCGGGTTGCGTGTAGAGTTTGTGCCGCAGTCAAACGGCTGGGACTGGATTCTGGCGGAGATTGCATGGTCCTTTACGAATATTCTAACCGGCGCCGACAGATCGAGAATCAAAATCTGCCTGAACAATGATTGCCGATGGGTCTTTTACGATTCCACCAAAGGACGCACTCGTCGTTGGTGCAGTGACAAGGTCTGCGGCAACCGTGACCGGGTGCGCCGCGCCCGTGCTCGCATGTCGAACTGAATCTCGATCGAGGAGGTCAGCTCTTCTTGCCTCCGACTAACGACAGGAACTCGTCGCGCGTCTGCTTGTTGTGGCGAAAGGCTCCCAACATGGCACTGGTCACGGCGGAGCCGTGCTGCTTCTCCACGCCGCGCATCTGCATGCAGAGGTGCCGCGCTTCAATAATCACACCGACGCCCTGCGGAGCAATTTTCTCCTCCAGGGCTTTCGCGATCTGGCTGGTCATTCGCTCCTGAATCTGCAGGCGACGCGCAAACATGTTCACGAGCCGAGCAATCTTGCTCAACCCCAGGACTTTGTTGCTGGGCAAATACGCGACGTGCGCCTTGCCAAAGAACGGAAGGACATGGTGTTCGCAAAGGCTGAAAAATTCGATGTCCTTCACCACCACCATTTCATCGTAAGAAACGGTGAAAGTGGCGCCGTTTAAAATATGATCCACGTTCTGGTGATAGCCGCTGGTCAGGAACTTGAGCGCCTTTTCAAAACGCTCCGGCGTCTTGCGCAGCCCCTCGCGATCGGGGTCTTCGCCGGCAAGGCGAATAATTTCTCGCATGTGACACGCAATACGCTTAGCGTCGTACGGCTTTTCCTCGTTTAGCAGTATCTCTTCACTATTTGTCTGGGTCGGCTTGGTCACGGCAATGTTCCCCTGTCGACTTCTGATTTTGCATGCCCGGCGTACTCAAAGCTGTTTTTAGACGTCTCTTCGATGCGGACGGCTTCCAGCTTCGCGTTTGGAAAGGCCTTCAGCCGCTCAAAGATCTCTATGCACAAATTCTCCGTGGTCGGCACCACGTCAAGGAACGCCGGCACTTCATCCTGCAGCGAGCGGTGATCGAACGGCTCAATGACGTGTTCGTTTACAAATGCATCTAGGTAAGCCAGATTCGCGATCATCCCTGTGGCCGAATCAACCGATCCGGAAAAGCGCACCTCCACGATGTAATTGTGACCATGGCCATACGGATTATTGCATTTTCCGTAGATGCGGCAATTCTCTTCCTCGCTGAGCTGCGCGCTATGCAGCCGGTGCGACGCTGCAAAGCGATAACACCGGCCCAGTTCAACATGGAGCTCTTTCGGCATTTAGCTCGCGCTCCCCGCGCCGTTGCGATAGCAATCCGCGAAAAGGTCAGCCGACTCATACAGTCGCACGCGATGCAGCCGCCCACGCGGAATCTTCGGCTCCAGCAAATTCCAGATGACGCGCGCCACATTTTCGCAGGTCGGAATCTGGCCTTTAAGCTCCGCGACTTCGTAGTTCAAGAAGCGATGGTCCATGCGCTGCATGACTTCGCGTTCTAGAATTTCCTTCAGCTCTTTCAGGTCCAGCACCATCCCGGTCACGGGATCCGGTTCTCCCGCAATCGTCACTTCCAGCGTGTAGTTATGCCCGTGCCCATGCGGGTTGTTGCACTTGCCAAAAACGCGCCGGTTCTCTTCCGCCGACAGAGCGGGGTTGTGATAAAGATGCGAGGCGGCAAACTCAACTTTGCGCGTTAAATAGACCATGCGGTTATTTAGATGCTCCAGGTGAACCTACCGGGTATTCCCTGCCCTTCCAGGACACTTTCCCCTTGGCGTAGCTTTCGTGCGAAGCCCATAGAGCAGCCGCATACAAGAACACCGCAGGAAGATAGTAAATAATAAACTTGAAAGGAAAGTGGTTGCGCGTCAGCGCCAGGCCGTAGGAAAGCTGACGTAAGAGCAACAGCACGACGCCTGCAAACGTCGCAATCGGCATTTTGATCCCAATCAGCAGCACCACCAAAATCATCCAAGGAAAGGCAGACTCACACTCCGAGAAAACCGCTCCTGTGCTTCCGCCCATCAAGACAAAAAGATTCTTCTTCCAGCCTTCCCACATGGCCGAAAATGAGCGATACATTCGCACGCGAACCGCGCCGTCACTGTAGCCAAACCAGATTCGCCCGCCGTTCGCCTTCACTCTGCGGGCAAATGCGACATCCTCGAGTACCTCCCCTTGAACCGCCGCATGCCCCCCTGCTTCGTGGTATGTGTCGCGGCGCACCATCAAAAATTGTCCATTCGCCGCGGCTAACGGAGCCTTCGGATCGTTCACCTGATCAAACGAATATTTCTGAGCCAACCGAACATAAACGAACGGAATCAGCGCCTTCTCGTACCATGACTCGAGCACTTGCTCCGGCGAAAACGACACCAGCGTCGCCTGATTCTCGATCGCTAAGGCCAGCGCTTTCGCCCCTGCGCCTTCACGCAAGACCGCATCCGCATCCGTGAACAACAACCATTCGCCTTGCGCCTGCTGCGCGCCTATCCACGCAGCGTGATTCTTTCCGACCCAGCCGGCAGGAGGCACGTCCGCGTCCACCACGCGCAATCTCGAAATGCGTTGAGCCAGTTCTTGCAAAATCTCCTGCGTGCGATCGTTCGATTGGTCATTTACTGCAATGATTTCCGCAATTTCTGGTTGCGCGGCCAGTGACTCAATGCAAGCGGCAATTACCGCCTCTTCATTTCGGGCAGGGACAATTGCGCTGATGGTTCGGGAGGGGTTCATAGTGATGGACTGCGAAGCGTTTCTGTACCCGCGTCGATAAGCTATCATAACACTCGTATGGAACGCTTCCGACGAGTGCTGGTCTGGACCGGCTTGGCGGTTGGATTTGCGCTGCTAGTTCTGTTTGCGCTGCCCAGCTATCGCCAGGGCGAAGCCTCTATCGCGGGCAAAACCGCGGAAGATTTCCCGCTAACCGTTGCAGGCAAAACACTGCACCTATCCGACTATCGCGGCAAAGTCGTGGTCCTCAATTTTTGGGCGTCCTACTGCCAGCCATGCGTTGAAGAGGCACCTTCACTCAACCGCCTGCAGCGCTACATTGAACCGCGCGGCGGCACCATTCTCGGCGTCAGCCTTGATCCCGAGCCCACCGGCTACGAAAAATTTCTAAAGAATTTCAACGTGCCTTACCCGACGTGGCGCGACCCCAATCTCCAGGACGGAAAGTCGAAGATCGCTCTCGATTACGGTACTTCATTAATCCCCGAAACTTATGTCATTGACCGCCGCGGCAGGATCGCCCGCAAACTCGTCAGCGCCCAGCAGTGGGATTCTCCCGAAATGCTTGCGTACTTCGATGCGCTTTTGCAGGACAAGTAAGCCCTTCTGCATCACCGGTGAGCTACAGCTAAGCACAGGTTTCGCGGGCGACACTTTCACCAGACGTGACGCAGGGGTAGCATCATAATTGGGCAAGCACACGTCCATGAAAACCAGCCTCTTCGAAATTTTCAAGATTGGCATAGGCCCGTCGAGTTCCCACACCATGGGCCCCATGCGCGCCGCTGCTGCGTTCGCGTCTTTTCTTCGCCAAAATGGCCTTCTAGAAAGAGTCTCGCGCGTTCAAGCCAATCTCTACGGATCTCTCGCCCTCACCGGCCACGGGCACGGCACCGACCGTGCGGTCCTTCTCGGCCTCAGCGGCGAATTGCCCGATCAGATTGCGCCTGAAACCATCGAACCCAAACTCGGCACCATTCGGTCCGCAAAAACTCTGTCGCTTGCGAGCGTCCACCCCATCACGTTCGATGAGCCTCGCGATCTGCTCTTCCACAAAGACCAGACGCTTCCCTTTCACTCCAATGGCATGCGTTTCCGCGCGTTCGATGATTCTGGCGCACTGCTCATGGAGCAAACCTATTTTTCGGTCGGCGGCGGATTCGTGGTCCGCGAAGGGGAAGCCAGCGCAGCGAAAACCAAGGCCTCCGTGAAATATCCCTTTGTCAGCGCGGACGAACTCCTCGCCCTCGGTGAACAGCATCGCCTAGCGATCTGGCAGATTGGTCTCGAAAACGAAAAAGCCTGGCATCCGGAAGTGGACGTTCGCGCGTATGTCCAGCGCATATGGAAAACCATGCTGGAGTGCATTGAGCGGGGTCTCGCTACCGAAGGAATTTTACCTGGTGGCTTAAATGTTCGCCGCCGCGCGCCGCGCCTCGCCAAAAAACTTAGTGAAGCCGGCAGCGGCGATCCGCTCGCCCCGATGGACTGGGTCAACGTTTGGGCCATGGCGGTCAACGAAGAAAACGCTGCCGGTGGCCGCGTCGTCACGGCTCCTACCAACGGTGCCGCAGGCATCATTCCGGCGGTCGCGCAGTATTACATGCGCTACATTCCCGGCGCCGACGATCCAGGACTACTCCGCTACTTCCTCACCGCCAGCGCCATCGGTATCCTTTACAAGGAAAATGCCTCCATCTCCGGTGCGGAGGTCGGCTGCCAGGGCGAAGTTGGCGTTGCCTGCTCCATGGCTGCCGGCGGCCTGGTCGCCGCACAAAACGGCGCCAACGGCCAAATCGAATATGCCGCGGAAATAGGCATGGAGCACAACCTCGGCATGACCTGCGATCCCATCGGCGGTCTGGTGCAGATTCCTTGCATCGAACGCAACGCCATCGGCGCCGTCAAAGCCATCAACGCCAGCCGCATCGCACTCCGCGAAGGCAGCGAACACAAAGTTTCACTGGATCAGGTAATCAAGACGATGTACGAAACGGGACTAGACATGCAGTCCCGCTATAAAGAAACTTCCCTTGGCGGCCTGGCGCTAAATGTCATCGAATGCTGACCAAGGGGAGCGCCCCTTGCCGGATGCGAGACAACCTTCAGCGCGCCGGCGCGTTTCTCGACATCACAAATGATTCTGTAGACGCCCGACTTCTCCCGAAACACCAATTGGCCAACGAAACCGCCTTCACTCATAGCGCAGCGCTTCTACCGGATCCAGCTTCGCCGCTTGCATTGCAGGGAGCCACCCGCTGATCACTCCCACTACGATCAGAATCATCGTCGACAAAAACATCGTCATGAACGACAGCGTCAGGTGAATGTCCACCTTGCCCGATTCATCTTCGTAAGCCGGGCCCAGGAACGGCAGCGTACCGATCGCCGTAGTCAATCCCCACGATAACAGCATCCCGATCGCACCCGCCGCGATGGTCATCACGAGCGCCTCCAGCAAGAACTGCCAGCGGATGTGTTTCTTGCGCGCACCGAGCGCCCGCCGCAAGCCGATTTCGCGCACACGCTCTTCCACCGACACCAGCATGATGTTCATCACGCCTACTCCACCAATGCCGAGCGTCATTGCGCCGATCAGAAACAACAGCGCTTCGATCCCGATCGTAATGCCTTCCATGATCGGCTTGAACTCCTCGCGGCCAAACATCGTGATGGCTCGTTTGTCCGAAGGGGAAAATCGCTGCCGGTTCGCAATCGCCGTGCGGAATTGCGTCATTGCCGCGGATTCAAAACCGGGCGCCACCGGCTCCCACACCATCACGCTTGAATATTTCGTGTCCCACAAATCGCCGGCGGCCGTGTAGGGAATGAACGCCGACTCGTCGTCGCAGTTGAAATAACAGCTGTCAGAAAATTTCCGGTCCATCGAGCCGATGACGGTGAAAGACACGCCTTTGATGCGCACCATTTGGCCAACGGCCGGCTCGCCACTGAAGAGCTTTTTCCTTAACTCCGAGCCTAGGAACACCACGCGCCGACGCTCCGCAACATCCTCTGGCGAAATCCAGCGTCCATCGGTCGGCACCTCGTTCCGCATCTCGCCATACTCGGGATAGACCCCGCGCACAGCCGAATCCTTGTAACGCTCATTATGCGAAACACTCTGGAACCGAACCGTTTCCCGAGTCACGCGCCTAATTAATGGCGACTGTGCTTTTACCCACTCCGCGTCTTCCGCTTCAAAACGTACCGGCTTGCCGGCGCGCTCCCCGCCAGCCTGTTCGCTCGTCGTTCCCGGCCACGCAATCACAGCGCCTTTGCCAAATACTTCAAATGTGTACATCAACACGCTGCGGAATCCCGATCCGTAGCTCAGCAGCAGTGTCACCGCCACGATTCCCCACGCGATTCCTGACATGGTGAGAAAACTTCTCACCGGGTTCCGGCCCAGCGCCGTCCACGCTTGTTTAAAGATTTCAGTGAACATAGGTCACCCGCCCGCCTCGAAACGCAGTGCTTCAATCGGATCG
>DASSYL010000293.1:0-5418 GCA_035703315.1 Candidatus Acidiferrum sp.
GTCGAGCCATAGAACCAGGTCCTTCTGGGGCCATTCTTACAAAGGGCGGCATACTCGGTTTTTACGACGCTGTTGAAGTGGTTTTGCTTAGGACGCCTAGGCTGCTGTTGGCGGGTGGCCTGACCCTTTGCGCCCTTTTTGGGCAAAGGGTGGGCTCTTGTTTCATGCATCCGCGAATCAATCCCACCAAAAGTACCAGATGTTTGACTCCATCAATCCCCTGGCCAGATTCTCGATCGTCCCGACTCCCTGTTCCACAATGTCATAGCAAAACCAATATTGCTGCTGCGCCAGCTTCAGTGCCTCTTCCTTGGTCGAAGGTTTCCTAGCCGCTTCGAGCTCCATCACGTCGCCGGACAGGCCCACTAGTTCCGCCCCGTAAACCTCATTCCAATAGCGCAACACCGCTACTTGATCCGTGGGGAAGGGGCAATCGTTCCAGCCGCCGAAGGAAAGCACGGCAGGCACTTCCCACGAGTGGCTTGCCGGAACAAGTCCAATGACCACGCTTTCGTGAAATTGATCCGGCTGCAGAATCTTGCGCGGAATCGTGAACTCCGTCATTCCCTCCGCATCTTTCGGCCACTCTCCGCGCGAACCTTCTCCGCTAAACTCCTCCGCTCGCCCTTGAAAGAACTCCTGAACGTCGACCTTGTTCGCCAACGGAATTGCCTCCGCCGGATTTTCCGCCTCCGGAGTGCCAAAGATTTCGCAAATCCGTTCGACGTTCTTCGGCTCGCCAAAAATGACCGGCCAGAACTCCAAATCCGGCGCCGACTGGCGCAGTCTCCGCCACGTGCTAACGGCATCCTTTCCCGCCACCGAGAACGAATACACCGTCGCCCCAAAACAGTGCGGATGCTCGGTCAACAAGCGCGTGCCCAACTTCGCTTCCAGCTCACTCTTGGAAATCCCCATCCTCCATCTACCCCTTTCCCAATCGTCCCAACGCAGCCCCTTCACTTGCAATCTTCTCTGTCAATTCTTGACTTTCGACTGTCGACCGGCGTTGTAATTCCCGTGCCACACATCCGAAAAATGCACCCGTAAGTCCTTTCGCTGCCAGACCTCACGAAAAAAGGGTGGAGTAGGGTGGGCCTTCCCCGCTACGGCCGGCCATACGCAAAATTGTCAAACCGCAGTCCCGTTCCATTCTGGAATTCCAGCGTCACGCGCGACGTAGCTTCCCGCCAACCTGTCCGGATCCGCCGTATCTCTCCCGACTTCAACGGATACGACTCGACACCTCCGTCCATCTTCACGGTCACGGTCGACTCGGACGTGCCGTCATTGCAGACGTCGAGACCGAAAAAAACGCGCGGAGCCGCGAAACGGACTTCGACGGACGGCATTTCGGGATTTTTCAGGACGAGGTTGAAGGTGCCGAATTTTCCGCCGGGCACGCCGATCTTCCACTGCTCCGCCTGCCAGTCAATTACGCCGGCGGGATATTCGCCGCTCAAAACAGTTCCGGCGGCCAGATGCGGATCGTCAAACGTCACATACAGAGGAACCGCGTGTCCGCCCTTCCCCTGAATATCAATGTCGCGCGACGACGTGTGGTGAATTCGCAGAACGCGCGTTGCTTCGTCAAAGGTGAAGCCTTCAGGGGAAAGATCCTGGCCCCGGTGCAACGGTTTGCCGCCCGCTGTGATCGACTCGGGCGTGAAGTCGAGACGCAGGACATCGGTCGACTCGCAATCAAACGTTGCGTAGGTGACGGAACCCGCGCCGTAGGCCATTTTTGTGACGACGGAGAGTGACCCGAGCAAATGCGATTCGTCGGCGGGCGCCCACTCCGGCACCGCCCAGAACGCGTCCATCATGCGGCGCGGACCGTCGGAAAATTCATCCGTCCACCACCATTGCGTGCTGTACGGAGCATGCGCTCGGCCGGGCAAGCCCTGGAAATACGTCACCCAGTTGTAGGTACGGTAGGCGGCTTCCTTATACGCGGCGTCGCCGGTCTTCGCATAGTACAGAGCTTCGACTGCGGCGAGCCGTGCACTGTGGCTGTCGCAACATTGGTTGGGCTGGTTGCAGCAAAATTCCTTTCCATTGCCCTGCTCGGTCGTCACCGTCGCGCCGTGCACGATGTATTTCGGCCACTTGGGCGTCGTCTTCACCCACTCGATCAGCCGGGCGGCGTGCTCGCGCCAGCGCTCATCTTTCTCTGGATGCAGCAGCACATAACGGGCGAATTCGAGCGGGATCACCTGATTCATGTTTTCGTAGCTGCCCTGTACGTCCTCGAAGTACCCGACCCAAACATTGTTCTCGAGAGGATATTTCACGAACCAGTTCCACGCGCCTTCGCGGATTTTCTTGTACGCCGCGACATCGCCTTGGCCGATGCGCAACAGTTCATCGAACAGCATGATCGGCTCAATCACATTCGCGGAATAAGGGAACATAGCCTTGTTATTGCCGAGACTGCCGTCGCGCGCAAAACAGCGGTTGGGCCACGGCGACTTTTTCTCGTCGCCCGGCTTGAAATTTTTCACTAGCGCCGCAGCGCACAAAATTGCCGCGCGAAGATATTTTGTGTTGCCGGTCATTTCGTACAGTCGCAGATAGGCGTAGCCGTCTTCGCCAACAACGTGCGGCTCGACAAAATCTTCGCCGTGCTTGCTCCATCCGGTGTAGCGTTTCGCCCCCGGATCTGCGGACGGATACGGCACTTGCGCCCACGCATAGCCTTCCGGCGTGCGGCCATTCTCCAGTTCGTAGTCCACCAGGCTCTGCAGAAATTCCAGCGTGCGCGGATCGCCAGTGTAAGGGTACAAGCGCTCCATGAATCCCTGCATCATTGCCCGCAAATACCCTGTGGAGTTGACCCACTTCTGGTCGGGAATGAGTTCAAAGGTGGTGCGGTCGAAATCAAAGCAACAGTAAAAATAGGGTAAGCGCTGGCGGTTGTACTGATCCCAAAGAATCGTCCACTGCGAAAGAAAATATCCAGAATAGGAGTAGCCAGGATTGGTCGGCATCGGCCAGGGCAGCAATTTGTGCTGCTCGTCGAGCGCGACGGCACGCCCGGCAATCGTCGTTTCATTCACGACGGAGGTTACGGGAAACGGTGCCTGCGCTTCCTGCGCGGCAACCGATGCCAAGAAAATCGCACCACCGCTTGCCACGGCAAGAAGCTTTTTTGCCTGCCAAAACAATCGCCTCATTCGATTCACCAATTTGCCGCAGGTCCGCGCAGAGAAAGATACACACCTTAGTGGAAGAATGGCAGAAAGAAAATCGCTGCAGGAGAAGAAAACAGGAACAGGCAGTTTGAGATTCGAGGCGTAGTTACTTGGAAGATTGCATGGATCCGGCCATCTCGACTTCGAGACTCACGACTTTGCTGGCTTTGAGCAGGAAATTACTGGGATTCTTGATTCCCCATTCGACGTAGGGCACATCGAATTTTGCGTTGCCTTTCCAATTGTTGCCGGCAATTTCAGCGTGCACCAGCGCAGTAATCTCATGATCCGCTCCGTGAACAGTAAGGGTGCCGCGGACTTTGACATCAGAGGGGCCAGCCGGAGAGACTTTGCCTTCGACCTGCACCGGGTGAAAAACGACTTCGGCGTATTTCGCGGTTTCCAGAATTTCCTTGTGCATCTTGGCGTCACGACCATCGTTTCCGCTTTCACCGCTTTTTGCGTTCACAACGATATCGCCGCTTGCTTTGCCGGACTCCGGGTCGAATTTCAGCAGTCCACGGGTCACCGCGAATGTGCCGTGCACGGTGTGCAACGAACTGGGCAGTGTCCAATGCACTTTCGATTGGACCGGGTCGAGGGCAAGCGAAACCGCGGAGTTTGCCGCCGATTCTTTGGCGGCTATCGCTTGCGTAGTTTGCCGCGGAGGCGCTGCGGCAGCCGAAAGCAACACGCTTAGCGCGGCCAGGGCACCAGCTGTGCAGAAAAACCTTCTCACGCCTGCTATCGGCATTTCGGTTCGCTCTCCACGCTCAAGCCGCGAGCAACTGCCAGCCTAGCGCCGCGCCGGTGGACAACCATTCCGCCGGCGTACCTTCGCCCACATGGAACGCCAGCAAACTGGAAAACAGCTCTGGTTTAGCGGCCAATGATTGCATCACACGGTTCCGCAAGATGGAATGCCGGCCGAGCAATACCATCAGGCTGGCCATCAGCAACGGGCGCTTTTCGAGCGCGCGATGCGCTTGCTGATATTTCTCTAGTGTGCCGGCTTCGAGCGCGTCGGCCAGGGCGAACGCCTGCCGGAATCCCAGCCGCAATCCTTCGCCAGTGATGGCATCCACGCTGCCCGAAGCGTCACCTAGTAATGCTACATTTCTTCGCTGCACGTCTTTCAACGAACGCGACGACGTGACAGCGCCGCGCTCCCGTCCGCTGATTTCCGCTCCTTCTAAGCGGCGCCGCAATTCGGGCAGCGACTCAAGCGCCTGAGCGAACTCCGCACTCTTGCTGCGTTCGCCGATGACGACCACGGACACTTCATCCGGCGCGATCGGCGTTACGTAAGCTTGTACGCGCAGGCCCCAGTGAATTTCCATGAAGGTGGACCACGGCGTCAGCCGGTAGTGCCTGCGATTGGCAAATCGCAACGTACTGCTTCGCGCGGGTTCCAGGCGGCCCCAGCGACGAACCCGTGAAGCGATACCGTCCGCGCCGATGATCCATCGCGCGCTGATTCTTTTTCCGCCGGCCGACACACCTTCCGAATCCATTCCGGTTATCGGCGTCTTCCACAGCAAACGCACACCGCTTTGGTTCGCGCGGGCAATCAGCTTTTGGTGCAGCACCGGCCGCGCCAACCCGAGTCCTTGTCCACCAGGAAATCTCGCGAACGCGCGCACACCTTCCTGCACGAAGCAGACTCCGTCGAATCGAAATCCGTCTCCCTGTTCCAGGCGGATTCCCAGGGAATGCAGTGATGCCAGTGTCTCCGGCATCATGCCTTCACCGCACGTTTTGTCAATCGGAGGAGCAGCGCCGTCCGCTACGGTAACGTTCATGCCCTTCTGTCGCGCGGCGATCGCAGCGGCCAGGCCCGCGGGCCCGCCGCCGACAATAAATACGTCCGTCTCCGAATTCGCCAAGCTCATTTAACTCACCCGCCGCTTCCGTACGATGGTAAGAACGCGCATATTACATGAATCGCTAAAACAATTAGGATCGCCTATGAATGGATGCTTCCATTGTGCGCTTCGATGCACTGTGCGAAGTATCGGCGCAGCTAAGAGTTTGCATCGGAGTTGTCAACAATCGCAGCCTGGCACGCAGTTCGGCCTGATAAAATGGGCTGCAAATATGCGGAATCTGGAGGCAGCGAAGACCGGCTGCCCTATGCCGCACGGAGCAATCGAATGTGCAGAAACATCAAGAACCTTTTCAATTTTGAGCCGCCGGTGACGCCGGAAGAAGTGCGGGCTGCTTC
>DASSYL010000529.1:0-7109 GCA_035703315.1 Candidatus Acidiferrum sp.
CGTCCAGATGGGGTCGGTGGTCCTGTTAGCGGGGACGGCGCTGTTTTCATTCGCCGTCGTCGAGCAATCCAGTGCCAAAATCCTGTCCCATTTCGTTTACGAGATCTCGCAGAATCTCTACTTTGTTGGGTTGGTGCTGACCTACATCCTGTGGGCCGCCATCCTGAAACTGCGTGAAACGCGTACCCGCCTGATACAGCTGGTACTCTCCTTGGGCGTCTACTTCAGCCTGTACGCCGCGAACTACGCGCTCCGTAATCTTTATCCCTCGGCGGAAGCTGTTTTCGTCGTCCTGAACCCGCTGATCGGCTGCTTCCTGCCTTTTGCCTGGGCTTATGCCTTCTGGAAGCTGCCGGAAGAAGCTCGCCTGGCGCCGGCGGGACTGGCGGTGAGCCCGCGATGACCGCCGCTATTATCCTGGCCTGCTCGCTCGGCTTCTTGCTGATGTTCTTCGTGTCGTACTGCCGCTCGCTGTTGGCGACATCTTCGACAGTGGCGCTGACGCAGGAAGTGCGCGACGTCACCGGCATCACCAGCGCAGTTGCACCCGACGATTTCTCTCGCGTAGTGCAGCTCTTGCAGCTCTGTCCTGATCGTCCCGAAGAACGCGGCCGCATCCGCACTGTTTCGATGTATTACCGTTTTCTTGGCTTGATTCGCTCCACTGGCGCTGCCGCCGCGCCTTCGCTGAAATCCTGGGCGGATCGCGAGCGCGCTCAGTGCGGCTACTTTGCTGCTGTGGTTCTCGGCCAACGCATCGCTTTCAGCCGCGATTTGCTCGCCCAGCAAATGCAGCCGTAGGTCTTCTGAAATCCTCCACTCTTCCTCGAAGTTCAACGCGTCGCAGCTTCGCGCCTAATTCCAATAGTGCGGCACGGAAATGTAGGTTGAATCGAGCGCGTTCGCCGCGGGGCATCCGAGCAACCGGATCGTGCGATCAAAATCGTCGCGGAGAATTTCAAGGGCACGCGCCACGCCGGGCTGCCCGGCCGCAGCCATCCCGTACGCATACGCCCGCCCGATCAGCACCGCCTTCGCTCCAAGACACAGCGCTTTCGCAATATCCGCGCCGCGCCGGATCCCCCCGTCCATCAACACTTCTGTTTTTCCGCCAACCGCTTTCACTACTTCCGGTAGGGCGCGCAGGGTTGAAGAAACGGTATCCAGCTGGCGCGCGCCGTGATTGGAAACTACAACTCCAACTGAGCCTTCATCAATGGCGCGCCGCGCGTCATCGCCGCCGAGCACACCTTTCGTAATAATCGGGCCTTTCCACACTTCGCGAATCCAGCGAAAGTCTTCCCAGGTCACCACGGCGCGCGAAAGCGCATCGCCTACGCCAACCAGCGGCATAGGTCCTTGGCCTGGAATCACGATGTTTTCCAGCTCCGGCCGCCCGCCATCCAGAAAATACTGTGCGAGCCAACCAGGCCGCTCCAAGAACTGAAAAAGATAGGGCAGCCTAGAAAGAACAGATCCGCCGAGAAGCTGCTTCATCCCGTTGCGCACGTCGCGCTCGCGATTGCCTGCCACGGCCGTATCCACCGTAACCACCAGTGCTGAAAAGCCCGCTTTCCTAGCGCGTTCCAGTGCGGCTTCGGCAACCTCGCGTCCGCCAACCAGGTACAGCTGATACCACACCGGTCCTTTCGAGGCCGTGCGAACATCTTCGAGTTTGTGGCCCGAAACGGTTGAGAGCGTGTAGATGGTGCCGGCTTCTCCCGCTGCCGCAGCCGCGGCAACTTCTCCGCCCGGATGCATCATGCGGCTGTAGCCGACCGGCGCAAGAATTGCGGGAAAAGACAGATCGAAATTCATAACACGCGTGCCGAGCTTGTATTCGGCGAGCTTCACTGCCTGGCGGGGGCGAAAAATCACGTCATCGAAGACGCGGCAGTTTTCTCTCAGTGTCACTTCGCCGTCGGCGCCACCGTCCAAATAGTCGAAAACTACCTTGGGGACGCGCCGCTCTGCGGCGTCGCGCAGGTCACCGATGTTCACAAAACGCGAGCCCCAGGGTTTGGTCCGAGCCTGACTCATGTAGCCACAGCCTGATCTTGGATTCGCAAGGGTTCCTGCTCCGGTAATTTCCTCCGCACAGTATCGAAAAACAAGTTTTGCCACAACTCCGGATGGGCCGGGCAAGCGGGCCGGCTATGGCCGGCCGTGTAAGTGGCCGGGACTTGCGCCCTTGAATCGGTAAGGTATGCTAGGCGCGCTGGCAAGGGAGACACAGCGATGAAATTGGGAGTGTTCACGCCGGTTTTTGGAATTCGGACTCTGGATCAAGTGCTGAAAAAAATGCGGTCGCTGCCGGGGGTAAGCGCAATCGAATTGGCGACCGGCGGTTGGCCCGGCAGCTCGCATGTGGACGTGAACGGCCTGTTGGCCAATCCACACAAAGCGGAAGAGTTTCTGAGCCAGATCCGCGACTCCGGGCTGACCATCAGCTCGCTGTCGTGCCACGGCAATCCCTTGCACCCAAACAAAACGCTGGCGCAAGAATATGATGATGCGTTCCGAAAATCGGTGCGGCTGGCGGAGATGCTGAAGGTGCAGGTGGTGGTGACCTTTTCCGGATGTCCCGGTGACAGCGACCAGGCCACTTGTCCCAACTGGATTACCTGTCCATGGCCGCCGGAATTTCTGGAGACACTGGAATGGCAGTGGGACAAAAAAGTTTTGCCCTATTGGGAAGAAGCGGGAAAGTTCGCGGCGAATCACGGCGTGAAAGTGGCGATTGAGGCGCATCCGGGTTTCGTGGTGTACAACACGGAAACGGCGCTGAAGCTGCGCGCGGCTGCCGGAAAAAGCGTCGGCGTGAATTTCGATCCGAGCCACCTATTCTGGCAGGGAGTGGACATTCCAGTGGCGATCCGCGCGCTGGGCGAATCGATTTTCCACGTGCACGCGAAAGATTCCGCCCTGAACCGCGAGAACATCGCGAACAATGGCGTGCTGGACGCAAAAACGTACCGGCAGATGGCGGACCGTGCCTGGCTGTTCCGCACGGTGGGCTGGGGGCATGGCCAACTGGTGTGGAAGGAAATTGTGAGCGCCTTGCGGATGGTGGGCTACGACTACGTCATCAGCATCGAGCATGAGGACGCGCTGGCATCGGTGGATGAGGGTCTGGAATCGGCAGCAAAGTTCCTGTCCGAGATCGTGCTGAAGGAGCCGCCAACCGAGCCGTGGTGGACCTAGAGGACACCGGTCGCGACGGAAGCTGTGTGGGGCCGGAAATGGATGTAACCATAACCGGCACTCCCCTCCCCTTTTTTCGTGATTGCGGATTCTAGAGCAGCTAGCGCGCCGAGGGTTGAGCGCGTACCTTCCTTAGGTTTCCACGCGGCGCTTTCCCGAAATGGAACTGGTATCGAACGCGGAGGAGCCGCGAACACCAGGTTACACTAAGGCGTGGCTCCGCTGCTGGAACTGGAAAAAGTAAGCGTGATGCGCGGCGAACGCGCCGCATTGCGGGACGTGTCGTTACACGTTGAAGCCGGCGAGCATGTCTGCATTCTGGGTCCGAATGGATGCGGGAAGTCCACGCTGATCAAGACGATTACGCGAGAGTGCTACCCCCTGGCACGAGAGGGGTCATGGATGCGGATCCTGGGCAAGGAGCGCTGGGACATTTTTGAACTGCGCTCGCGCCTGGGAATTGTGACGCCGGATCTGCTGACCTCGTGCACGACGGATTCAACCGGGCGCGACGTCGTGCTCTCCGGGTTTTTCAGCAGCACCAGGATTTTTCCGCACCATCATCCCGATCAGGAGCATGTGCGGAGCGCGGAGAACGCGCTGGCGCGGCTCGGAATCGAGCACCTCGCCGACCGGGCCGTGATCGAAATGTCGTCGGGGGAAGCGAAGCGGACGCTGATCGCGCGAGCGCTGGTACACGAACCGCACACGTTGTTGTTTGACGAGCCTTCCAACGCGCTGGACATTGCGGCGCAATTTCGACTGCGCGACACGATGCGGGAGCTGGCGCGCACCGGACTTGCCATCCTGCTGGTGACGCATCACGTGAGCGAGATCATTCCTGAGATGGAAAGAGTGATCCTGCTGCAGGACGGCGGAATTCTGGCGGACGACGCAAAGGAAAAAGTGATGACGGAAGAGAATTTGCGCGCGCTATTTCGAACCGAGATCCGCTTGCAGCGGTCGGACGGATTTTTCCACGCCTACTAGCATTTCTGGCCGGCTGCGCGCCTGCTTTTGTTCCGCAACTTCGCATGTCCAGCAGGCCGGCTTGTCAGGCGTTAGGCCGGTTTGCGTTACCCGCGCCTGACAATCCAAATCCGGCGAGATGTTGGGTCGGTTTTTGGTGCCCCTGGGTGGGGGATAAAAGAGGCGAAGCCCACAAGCGGCACCTCCCGAAAAAGCGCGATCAGCGCCCTTCGTCGTTGATGAATCGTTCGGTACCGGTCGCGATCCAGCGTCCGGCTGTGCCGGCCGGAGTAGCAATACGGACAAGGAAAAGCGGGTTGTTGCAGGTGGAGGGGATGCCACTAATTTGGCCAGCGAACCGAGCGTCACCTTGAACGTTGAGGGCAACCGGAGTGCTGTCCAAAATGACGGGCGTCGCGCCCGGATTGCAGACCAAGGTTCCGACTACTGCGGTAACCGGACCTGGAGTGCCGGACGAATTGCCACCGTTCAATACCAGCCCGTCCACATCGAAGAAGGTAGCTCCGGTGGCTAGGTTGACGCGGGCGCGGCCGCTGCGAACAGTCCAGGGACCAGCCCCCGCATGGATGCCGCTGACCGGATTATCCACACCTGGAGCCGTGATGACGCCCACAATGCCGTTCCAGCGAACCGATTCTCCAAAATCGATAGCCACAGCGGCGCCGGCGCTCAACAACAAGGGAAGTATTGCAGCTAGGACTTTTTTCATTTCGTAATCCTTTTATTTGAACGCCAAGAACGGCCAACACGACCGGACTGGCTATCGAATGAAACTAGAAGAACGGGACGCGCAGTGAGTGACGTGTGGGTAAAGATTCGGTCCCATTTTGGCGGTGGAAGCGGGACAAGTCGTTGACCACTACCATTTTAGCCAAATCCGTTGTCTCCCGCGGACCGGAAGAGTACGATGCTCGCGACCTGGAGCTGAACCCGGAGTGGTCCTTTTGAGTTGTTCGAACCCTTCGAACTTGTGCACCCCCCTGCGCAAGAAAACTCCAGCACGCCAATCCAAGGAGCCAATCGATGAGACCATCGGTCGGAACACGTAGGGTTGTCGTGCTGCGAAGGGCATGCGCGGCGCGTTCTTGCGCCTTGTCGCTGCTCGCAGCCGGAGCCGGAACCCAAGCGCAATCCATGTCCACACGCCATATCCACAAGGAGATGGCGAACGGGCAGGCAAAGATGGTGGGACACTTACCGGCGACGCAGCAGTTGAAGCTGAACGTGGCGTTGCCGTTACGGAACGAAGCGGAGCTGGACGATTTGTTGCAGAAGCTGTACGACCCGAAGAGCGGTCTCTACCACCAGTTTTTGAGCGTGGAAGAGTTCACCGCGCGGTTCGGACCGACTGAACAGGACTACGCCCTAGTGGCGCGGTTTGCGGAAGAACACGGACTGAAAGTAACCGGAACCTTTGCGAACCGCATGGTGCTGAATGTCACCGGAACCGTCGGAGACATCGAAAAAGCCTTGCACGTGAAAATGAACTCCTATCAACATCCGACGGAAAACCGGAAATTCTACTCAGCGGATCGCGAGCCGGCCCCGGAACTTGGCATAAAGCTGTGGCACATCACGGGGCTGGACAATTTCTCGATTCCGCAACCGGCAAGCTTGAAACAGAACGCGCAACCGCCGCCGCACACGACCGGATCGGGGCCGAGCGGCTATTTTCTGGGCAGCGATTTTCGCGCGGCCTACTATGGAGGAACCGCGCTAACCGGTGCGGGCCAGTCTGTGGGCTTGCTGGAATTCGCCGGCTACAACCAGGCCGATGTGACGAAATATTTCAACACCGTCGGCCAGCCGTCGACGGTCAGCGTGGTGGGAGTTTCGACCGACGGCTCGAGTCTGAGCTGCACAGGAAGCTGCGACGACACAGAACAAGTGCTGGACATCGAAGTCGCGATTTCGATGGCGCCCGGCATGAACCAGGTGCGCGTATACGTCTCCGACACCAGCGACGTGAGCATCTTCAACAAAATGGCTTCCGAGAATCTGGCGAAGTCGCTCAGCTGTTCGTGGGGCTGGAGCCCGGCCGATCCCAGCAGCGACGATCCGATCTTCAAAGAGTTCGCGGCACAGGGGCAAAACCTGTTCGTGGCGTCGGGAGACAGCGGCGCATACAAGAGAAGGTCGCGTTATGTGTATCCCGCGGACGACCAGTTGGTGACGTCGGTAGGTGGAACGGATCTGGTAACGGCGAGTCCGGGAGGCCCGTGGCAATCGGAGACCGCGTGGACGAGCAGCGGCGGCGGAGTTTCGCCGAACGGAATCGCGATTCCGACTTACCAAAAGACCGCGGGCGTGATCACTTCGGGGAACAAAGGTTCCACGACTTTGCGTAACGCGCCCGATGTGGCGGCGGAAGGGAATACCGACAACTACATCTGCTACGACGGAAAATGCGCCGGCGGATGGGGCGGAACGAGTTTTGCGGCGCCGCGCTGGGCAGGCTATCTGGCGTTGGTGAACCAGCAGTCGGTTTCGCACGGACATGCGACGGTCGGCTTCCTGAATCCGACGGTTTATTCGATCGGTCTCGGCTCAAGCTATGGAGCCGACTTCCACGACATCACCAGCGGCAGCAATGGGGCATATTCGGCGATCAAAGGCTACGACCTGGTGACCGGCTGGGGCAGTCCGAACGGCGCGGCGCTGATCAACGCGCTGGCACCCTGACCACCTAAGCCCGGCCAAACAACAACTGAAACAAAACGAGTGCGCGCGGTGCGACAGCCGCGCGCACTCTTCTTTTTGACGCGGCGTTTTGGCGCGGTTACAGATTTTCCCCTAAGACGATCTTTCGCTTCGATTAAAGCAAACAGGGTAAGGCCTGAACGCGCGTTCGGCGTGTCTCCTTATGGAAAGCGGACTTCGCTTACCGGCCTGGATGTAGCCAAGGGCGCAAAGCG
>DASSYL010000023.1:0-4179 GCA_035703315.1 Candidatus Acidiferrum sp.
GCAGGTGCAGGAAGTGTGGACGGGAACGACGCTGGCGCTGGCTGGCTTCATGCTTGGCGAAGGCATGAAGGACGAAGCGTTTCACACGGCGTGGGGCGTCTATCACGTGAGCTATGAAACAAAGGGCTATTGGTTTCGCACCCCGGAGGCGTGGGATAGCACGGGAAACTACCGCGCTTCGATGTATATGCGGCCTGCGGCGATCTGGGCGATGGAGATGACGCAGCCGGCGAAACCGTCAGGCCCAACAACGAGCCGCGCAAAATAGAAACGTTCAAACCGAGCGCGCGGAAAAATCAGCCACGCGTGTTGGGACGAAGCAAAGCAACGACGGTCAACATTACGGCGCAGCCGGCGAGCGGGACTATCAGACCGATCCGCAGACTGCCGGACACGCGCGAAAGCAAACCGACCAGCGACGGCATGGTGGCAGAACCTGCCGCGGCCAGTGCGAACATGACGCCGCCCACTTTTCGCGCGCGCTGCCCAAACCATTTGGACAGCCAGGCGATATAAATAGGATAGAGGCTTGCGAGGCCGAGTCCGGCGAAAAACGCACCGCTGAAAAGAGCCACCGGAGAATGTCCCGTAAGAAAAAGAATCTGTCCGGCGGCGGCGAGCAGAATCCCGCTAACCGCGACGGTGAACTCTTTCAGGCGAAGGAGGACGGCGGCTGCGGCGCCGCGGCCGCCGAGAAGTCCCGCGAAAAAAAACATGGGCGCCAGCGTCCACGTATTGTTGGACCACGCGGCGGCGCGCTGGGCGTGCGTGGGAGCCCAAAAGGAAACGGCGTTTTCCGTGCCCACATAGACGTAGAACAAGATTCCGACCGCAACGGCGAGGCCCAAACCGGCGGTTTTTCTATTGCGCGAAGAGTCCGACGCATCTTCGTGCTGGGGCGGCCTGCCGAATGGCATTCGAAGCAACGCGGCGGCGAGAGCCACGCAAATAATCGCCACGACGTAGAGTAGTGTGGTGATTTGCGCTTCGCGCACCGTCAGCAGGGCCAAGGGTGAGGAAGAGATCGCGCCGACGCCCCAGGCAAGATTCGCAACGTTTAAAGCAGAGGCACGGCGGTCGCCGTAGCTTTCGGCTACCCAAAGATTGGTGCCGGGAGTGGCGAAGCCGTAGCCGAGGCCATAGAGACCGCTGGCCAGTAGAGCGAGAGGGAAGGTGGGGGCGTTGAGCAGGGCGAATCCAATTCCCAACATAGCCAGGCCGAGGACGATCGCGGGTTTGAAACCCTTAGTGGAGACGAGCGCACTGGATGCCAGAACGCCCGCGAGCGAGGCAGAAAATTGCACCAGGGAGAAGAGTCCGGCGCGGCTGTCGTCAAGTCCCCATTTGGCCATGAAAATCGGAAGAATCGGAGCGATGAAGGTGATGACGATACCGTTGACGATGAAGCCGCCGCAGAGCAAGGCGAAAATTGCGTTTTGGGCGGAGTTCTGCCGGACCTCGGGAAGTTGCGTTTCGGTGGGCATCATGGCATTTTGCCGGAGCCGGAGTTGGGGCGCAAATGCGGGACTTGGCGCGGGCAGGCGAAAGCGGATTCCTCGCTGGGCTCGAATTGACAACCACCGGCGAATGTCGGTTTTCGCAGCGTGACACGTGAGGGCGCGGATGATTGATGTGGGGTTGATTGGGTTTGGATTGGGTGGGAAAGCGTTTCACGCGCCGGTGATTGCGGCCGTCGAAGGGTTGCGGATGACGGCGGTGCTGCAGCGACATGAGAACACGGCGGCGGGAATTTATCCAGGCGTGAAGATTGTGCGGAGCGTTCAGGAGATGCTCGAAATCGATTCGATCAGACTAGTGGCGATTTCTACGCCGAACGATTCGCATTTTACTTATGTGAAGGCATGCCTCGAAGCGGGACGCGACGTAGTGGTGGACAAGCCGTTCACAACAACGCTGGCGGAAGCGAAGGAGCTGGCGGAGCTGGCGAGGAAGCGCGGGCGGCTGCTGACGGTCTATCAGGAGCGGCGGCTGGACGGCGATTTTTTGACGTTGAAAAAATTGATCAGCGAAGGCCCACTGCGGCGGGTGGTGCATTACGAGGAGACGTTTGACCGGTGCCGGGCGCAGGTGCGCGACTCGTGGAAGGAAGAAGTGGGGCCGGGCTGCGGCGTGTTCTGGGATTTGGCGCCGCATTTGATTGATCACACGTTGGTGCTGTTCGGCGAGCCGGAAGCCCTGCTCGCCGATATTCGCATCGAGCGCGACGGCGGAAGAAATGCAGATGCGTTCGATGTGACGTTTTATTATGCCAACGGGCTTCGCGCCGTGATGTCGTCGACAACGCTGGCACCGGTGGCGCGCCCGCATTTTCGAGTTCGCGGAACGTGCGGGGAATTCATCAAGCAGGGACTTGATCCGCAGGAGGCGCTGCTGCGGGCGGGACAGCCGATGGCCGGGGACTCGTGGGGATTGGAAAAGCCGGAAGAGTGGGGGACGCTTGGCGTGATTGAGGGCGATCAAAAGATTTTGCCGCGCAAGATTGAAACGCTGCGCGGCGACTATCGGTCGTTTTATGAGAATGTACGCGACGTGATGCTGGGGAAGGCAAAGCCGCTGGTAACGCTGGAGGAGGCCTTGCGGGTGATGTACGCGCTGGAGTTGAGCGAGGCGAGCAGCGCGGAGCGCAAGGTTTTGCCGTGGCAGATGTAGGCTCGCCGTTCGGCGAGGGTGGCTGAAACCCGGAGTGCAATTCCTCAGGGCGCCGAAGCCCAATTGGCTGCCAATGGATAGGGCGGAACCAGCAAGGCAGGAAGTTGGCAACGAGGCCGAGAGGAATCGGGTAAGCTAGGAAGAGGAGCGGAACTTTGCCAAGCGCGCGGAAACTTGAGCTGGCCCCTTCGATTTTGTCGGCGAACTTTGCGAACCTGGCGGCGCACGCCAAGCAGGCGCTGGAGGGCGGCGGAACGCTGCTGCACGTAGACGTCATGGACGGGCACTTCGTGCCGAACATTACGATCGGTCCGCCGGTGGTGGCTTGGTTGCGCAAGGCTTTGCCGGATGTGATTTTTGATTGCCACCTGATGATTGAGAATCCCGACGAATTCATTCCGGAATTTGCCAAGGCGGGAGCGACGTGGATTTCCGTGCATCAGGAAGCTTGTGTGCACCTGGACCGGACGCTGCACCACATCGAGGATCATGGGTGCAAGCCGGGCGTGGTGCTGAATCCGGCGACTCCGGTGGACACGCTGACGGATGTTTTGCATCTTGTGCATCATGTACTGGTGATGAGCGTGAATCCGGGATTTGGCGGGCAGCAGTTCATTCGCAACTCGCTGAAGAAGATGCGGGAGTTGGCGCGGATGCGAGACGAACGGCGGCTAGACTTCCGGATTGAAGTGGACGGCGGCGTGGCGCTGGACACGGTGAGCGACATTGTTCGCGCAGGCGCGGAACTGCTGGTGGCCGGGAATGCCGTTTTTGGGCATGGCGACGCGAAGACAAACGCGAGGGAACTGCTGGACGCGGCGCAGGCGGCGATGTTGACGCGGGCGTGAGGCTGTAATTAGTTGGCAGCGGGAAAAAACTTCCGCGAAATCCCCGAACAACAAGTAACGACAGCGAACGAGAGCTGCAGTTCCGCATGGGCTGGGGTACCCGGGTACCCACCTTTTTTCGCATGAGGCAAACCAAGGACTTGGGGAGGGATGATTTGTAAGTGTGGCAGGCAAAGGAGGTAGCGGCAGAATTCGCGTACTGTGACTATGCCCTGGCCTTTTTCCGCTTCATCTCGGAACAGCTCGCGGTGCTTCCCGATTCGCGTTTTGGACGGTAAGGCTGACAGGGTACTGGGCAAACGACCGGAATTGAGGTACAACGCATTGCGTTGAAGAAGAGAAGCCTTACCCAGGGGAGGCCAGGATGGCGGTTCATGATGCGGTGAGCGCGGCGAAGGGATTTCGGGTGCAGCGTAGAGAGACCGAGGACTGCACGGTGGTGGAATGTTTTGGGCGGCTGACGAGTGACAATGTGCCGCTGTTAAAAGAGGCGATGCGCGAGGCCTGCGCGAAAAAAGGGCGCATCGTGTTGGACTTGAAGGAAGTGCCGATGATGGATAGTTCGGGATTGGGGGCGGTGGTGACGCTGCACGTTTCGGCGCGGACACGGGGCTGCGGGCTGGAAGTGGTCAACGCGAGCAAGCAGATCCTGGAATTGTTC
>DASSYL010000106.1:0-4379 GCA_035703315.1 Candidatus Acidiferrum sp.
CTCTCCTCGCGGTCCTTGCGGCCTCCGATCACCCCGGTCGATGACAGTTGCGTCTGGTGGCGCAAGGACTGACCCGGCTGTATGCTCGGAACCACAGATACACCGGGGGATCTCATGAGAAAATTCATTATGGCGCTGGCGATCGCCACCATTGCCGCCAACGCGCAGGCGCAGCCTTTTCCATCGCGGCAGATAACGCTCGTGGTCCCCTTCCCGCCCGGCGGCTCGACCGATGTGGCCGCGCGCATCATGGCCGATCGCATGCGGGCCCCACTGGGACAACCTGTCATCATCGAAAACGTCGGAGGCGCCGGAGGCAGCATTGCGGTGGGGCGCGTCGCACGTGCGGCACCCGATGGATACACGATCGATATTGGCCAATGGGACACGCATGTCGGCAGCATAATCTACAAGCTGGATTACGACCTGCAGAAGGATTTCGAGCCGATAGGCCTGCTGTCGGTTAACCCGCAGCTATTGGTCGCAAGGAAGGATCTGCCCGCGGACAATTTGAAGGATTTGGTCGCCTGGATGAAGGCAAACCCAGGCAAGATCAATTTTGTCAACCAGAATGCGGCAGCGAATGTAAGCGGCGTTCTCTTCGAGAAGTTGACCGGCCAGAAGCTCCACTACATCCCCTATCGCGGAGCCGGACCTGCCATGACGGACCTCGTCGCCGGCCAGGTCGACCTGTTGGTGGTGCAAGGCGCCGCCGCACTGCCGCAAATCCGGGCCGGAAAGATAAAGGCGATCGCCAATCTGTCTCCGCAACGCTCTGCATCCATACCGGACATTCCGACTTCCGATGAGGGCGGCGTGCCCGGACTTTATATGTCGGGATGGTTCGGGTTCTTCGCGCCCAAAGGCACGCCGAAAGATGTCATCGCCACGCTCAATAGTGTGATGGTGCAGGCTCTGGCGGACCCCGCGGTGCGTGCGCGCTTTACCGAACTAGGGCTGGATGTCGCCTCACGCGAGCAGCAGACGCCGGAAGGCCTTGCGAGTTTCCAAAAGGCCGAGATCGACAAATGGTGGCCGATCATCAAGGAGGCCGGCATAAGCGCACAGGCACAATAAACCGCCTTTTGCGGTTCCAGTCCGAGTCCCGGGGAAACTACTGGCATGCCCTAACGTTTTGCCGGGATTAACCATTTCCGCAAAGTGGTGCTCCGGTAGGGTGTCGGGTTGAATCTTTCTGGCCTACACCCGATTGGTGGGGCTGGTCCATGCGTTGCTTTGCTGGGGTACCGAACGTCCTCTTCGCCATCCCGTTCTGTCGCCGAACACTTTTCGTTGGCGCGCTGTCCGTAATCTTGGCCGGCTGCGCTTGTCCTGCGCCGTCGCAGGTGGCGACGGACGGATGCATCTCGCCGGGCTGTCTCCGCAGAACCGCTGCAGTCGAGGCGCCGCTCGAGGTGAAGCCAGCGCCGCCGCGGCCAGCAAAACCAAAATCCACAACGGCGGCCAAGACGGCGAAGTTGACGACTGTGCAAGCAAGGCCTGAAAAACCACTATCCCCTCAGACACCCGCCCCCGCCGGAAATTCCGAAGAAAAGGCGGGGTCCTCGAAGATGACCCTCCAGTCCGCCCCGCCGCCCGGCCAGCCGTCTACAGCAACGACGACCACCGCAGTCGGGACGAGGATGGACGCGCCTGTATCGGGCCAGCCCTCCGAAACGTCCGATGCAGTCCTGAAAAAGGCAAAGGCCACCATCGCCGCCAAAATGGAAAACGCCGCGGCTGTCGAGTTCATAGACGCGAAACGAGCAGTCAGAAAAAATACACTCGGTCAGCCCCTCGACACCATCTGTGGCCACGTTAAAGGGAAAAAGCCATCGGGCGAAGAAATCGGTGCGCGGCAATTTCTCTATCTCGTCAAGGAAGACGAGGCCTACGTCGTCAATGGCGGTCAGGAGTCGGTGCCGGCGACCGCATACCGCAATATCTGCGCGAACGTGGATTCCCACATAAGGAATATCCGCAAACAGACTCGCGAATGACTTGCCAAACGCGGGCTGCCCTCTGGGATACACGTCTATCAGACCGAATGCCTTGAGAGATGCGCGTCCGTTGCGAAGTTGTTCGCGAATGCGCGGGCGGCGGCCGAAATATCCGGTCTCCATGACCCGGAACGTTTCTGATAAAGTGCCCCCGAACCATCCAATTCGAATTCCAAAAGATCATGACCGCGAAAACGAGTTCGCCAGCAATGACGATCGCTTTTCCCTTCTTGGCGATCGCATTCGTTTTTTTGGCGCCGTACATTGGATACGATCCCGGCGCCCAGCCGCTGACATCCGCTTCGCTCGCCCTTTCGGCCGCGATGATTATCATCATGCTGGGGGCGGTATTTGCTGCTGTTTATCATGCAGACGTGATCGCGCACCGAGTCGGCGAACCGTTCGGTACGCTTGTTCTCACGCTGGCTGTCACGATTATCGAGGTGGCGCTGATCGAGTCGATTGTGCTGACGCCGGGCAGCTCACCGGCACTGGCTCGGGACACGGTGTTCGCAGTCATCATGATCGTGTGCAATGGCCTGGTGGGCCTGTGCATCCTGTGGGGTGGATTGCGTCATCACGAGCAGGAGTTCCAGACCGCCGGCGCAGGCATCTATCTCAGCGTCCTCGCGGCACTTTCAATTCTCACTCTGGTGCTTCCCAATTATACGGTCACGGCCATCGGACCTTATTTCTCGAACACGCAACTCATTTTTGTCAGCATCGTAACAACTATTCTTTACATCGCCTTTTTGTTTATCCAGACGTCAAGACATACCGAATACTTTCGCGCCGAGAGTGGCACCGAACAGAGCGGTGATCATGCATATCCTTCCGGCCGGGACGTCGCCGTCAGCGTCGCTATGTTGCTGCTCGCCCTCTGCGGTGTCATCCTCATTGCCAAGAAATTTGCGGCGCTTCTGGAAATAGGCCTTTCCCTGGCCGGCGCTCCGCCAGCTGTCTCGGGCATTATCATCGCAATCGTCGTCCTGGCCCCTGAAAGCATCACCGCGGTGCGGGCTGCCTGGCACAATCAGTTGCAGAAGAGCATCAACCTTGCCTTGGGCTCATCCCTGGCCACGATTGGCCTCACGATTCCTGCTGTGGCAATCACCAATATCTTTATCGGCAAACAGATCGAGATCGGCCTTTCATCACGCGACACGTTGCTCCTCGCTCTGACGCTCTATTTGAGCCTGCTTACATTCGGGACTGGCCGGACCAATATTCTTGCCGGCCTTGTCCATCTGGTGGTTTTTGCCACATTCTTGTTTCTGGTTTTTATTCCCTAGCTGCGCGGCACTTGCAGTCAAAGTCCCCAACGGCCTCAGTAAATCCCTGACGTACAATAGAACCTGCCCTGCTAAATTTTGATGGCTTTATGTGAGCTAGTTCACAGACGTGGTCGCGCCTGGTGATGGATGCTGCAATTCGCGGAATGCCGAACTATCCCTAACTCGGGTGTCCCCCGTTTCGGCGCTCCGGAGGGACCGCTGTAACTTGGCAACAGCGGTCCCTTTGCTTTCGCCTGATTGTCCGAATTTCGCTGACAAGCAATGATGTGAGGTGATTCTCGCCTTGAAAGCTGAATCGCCGCTGGGGGGATACCATGCATGGCTGGCGTACACTGATTGCTTTCGTCATTTTCTTGGGAATTTGCTCACCCGCGCTGGCTGACAGCCTTAATTCGTTCCGCCGCGCTCATGGCCTTCCGGCGCTCCACCGCAGCGCCAGTCTGCAGGCAATGGCTCAGCGCCATGCCCGAAGCATGGCGGCACGTCAGTCGATGGATCACGACGGTTTTTACTCCGAGCGCGGACCGAAGGGAGCGCGGGCGGAGAATGTCGCGTGGGGATGCGCCACCGAAAGTTGCGCGATGCGAATGTGGGAAAACTCCTCGGGACATCGCGCGAACATGTTGCTGTCCGATGTCAAAAGCTATGGCCTTGCGTCCGCCGGCGGACGAACGCGGTACTGGTGTCTTGTGCTCGGCCGATAGCGCTTAACGGAAAGCGATGCCCGGTGTGTCAACAATTTGTTCGCTGCAGTGTACGCAGTGTAAACAGCAAGATTCAACAGTGTAATTTCTGCATAAAAACTAAAGGTACGAATTAGATGTGTCGCAAAAGTTTAGCGCTTTGGCCACTACACTTTCATCAAAGCGTCGCTTCCTTGCCACGATGGACCGCTACCTGACCGCCACGGAAGGGGAGAAAGGAAAGTCGTGACATGCAGCTTCATGAATGCTGGACGAGGCTCTCCACCGTCCGTTCTTTCGCGACGCCTACGCGCTGCCCGCACTGCGGTGACCTGATGGTTGCCCCCGTTTCTTCCGAATTCGTGGAAGGCGGCGAAATCCGTCACCACTGGGAATGCGAG
>DASSYL010000208.1:0-4106 GCA_035703315.1 Candidatus Acidiferrum sp.
AAATAACTTAATTGCATGGACCTTAAGGTGCGCTTCTATCTACCGAGAGGTGGAGAGGCGATTCGCCAGGAGAGCGAATTTCGAGCACGGCGAAGTATGCCGGGAGGAAGCGAGATGAAGCGAATGGACAGGAAACAAATATTGAATTTAATGACGGCCGGTGCGCTGCTGTTGAGTAGCACGGCTATTCTGTCGCGAGCAAGCTATGCGCAAGAAGCACAAGCTGGAGCAGCGGCAAAGTCGCAGACTACTGCGCAGACGAATGCAAGCGAGAAGAGCCAAGTAGCGCAAGGCTCACTGGCGGCCGGCACTGCGATTAATGCGGAACTGGATAAGTCGCTCGATTCGAAAAAAGCAAAAGTTGGCGATGCAGTGACGGCCCGAACTACCGAGACGGTTAAAGAAGACGGCAAGTTGGTGCTGGCGAAAGGTACGAAGCTGACCGGGCGAGTGACGCGTGCGAGCGCGCGCAGCAAGGGCGACAACGATTCCACACTGGCGGTGCAGTTTGACCGCGCCGAGCTGAAGGGCGGCCAGGAAGTGGCGGTGCAGCTGAATGTGCGAGCGCTGGCGGCTGCGCCGGGCGTGGCTCCGATCGGCGGGGATGATTTGCAAGGAATGGGTAGCGCTGGCGCTGGAGTGTCTGCCGGTGGGAACCGAGGAGGCGGCATGGCGGCTCCAGTTGGAGGAGCGGTGAGCGGCGCTGCAAGCACAACTGCACGCACGACCGAAAACACAGCTGGCGCCGTGAACTCAACGGTGAATTCCACGGCAAATACGCCGGCAGGCGTTGGCGGGGCGGCTGGCGCGACCGCACAAGGTGCAACGGGCGGATTGAATTCGTCGGGGCAACTGACGACGAACAGCCGCGGCGTGTTCGGACTGAGCGGCTTGAGCTTGAACGCGGAGACGTCAAATGCGACGCAAGGCTCGGTAATCGCGTCGTCGGGAAAGAGCGTCCGGCTGGATGGCGGCACGCGGATGCTGCTGGTGGCGCAGGCGAACACTTCGGCGTCGGCACAGCGATAGCACCCGCTGCGATTGGTCACCAAAAATCGACCGGAAACGTGGTGTGAACAGAGTCGCTCGCAGGAGGCGAGACACACTGCTGAACGAAGTCAGGTATCAGAACCCGGTAAAACGTCAAGTATGAGGTTCACAACGTAGCCGCAAAACAGATGCGGCCCAGCCCGCACTTGGTGCTAATTCCACCACTGTCAGGCCGAACTAAGATTCCTTGGTTGCCGTTCTTACGATGTGCGCCGCAAGCTGGTTCACATCACGCTTCGGAGGGGCTTGCTTGGGAGCCTTCTTCTTGGGCTTCCTGATTTCGCGCTTTCTTGCGTTCTTATTTCCCATAGCCTGCATCATGGCACAGACTTATCATTTTGATAAGCGAGCAATTCAGGGGTCAGATTCAAACTGACCCACTACCCGCCATTGGCAAAGATTGCAGATACAAGCCCACGTATGCGAGGGCGGCGGACGGCCGTGGTCCGGGCGTTTGCTATACTTTCGCGGTGAGTTCACCTGCCAAGAAACTTTTTCTTGTAGATGCAATGGCGCATGTGTACCGGGCATTTTTTGCCCCGATGATGCGGATGAATGCACCGAGCGGCATGCCGACGAAGGTGCCATTCCTATTTGCCAACATCCTGAAACGGCTGCTGAAGGATTACCAGCCGGAGTATCTGGCGATTGTGTTTGATCCGCCCGGCGCGACGTTTCGCGACAAACTTTTTGAAAAATACAAAGCGCAGCGGCAGCCGATGCCGGATGAGATGAAGCAGCAGCTCCCCTATGTGCGGAAGCTGTGCGAAGCAATGCGCATGCCGGCGGTGGAAGTACAGGGCTATGAAGCGGACGACGTGATCGGAACGCTGGCGGTACAGGGCGCGCAGAGCGGGCTGGAAGTGCTGATCGTGTCGAACGACAAGGACATGATGCAACTGGTGGGCGACGGTGTGCGGACCCTGCGCACAGGATCGGGCGGGGCGAAAGCCGACGTGATTGTGGATGCGGAAAGGGTGAAAGAGATCCTCGGAGTGCCGCCGGAGCGCGTGGTGGACCTGATGTCGCTGATGGGCGACACGGTGGACAACATTCCCGGCGCGAAGGGGATTGGAGAGAAGGGCGCGGCGGAGTTGATCCAGAAATACGGCCTGGTGGAGAACGCGCTGGATCATGCGGATGAAGTGGCGAACAAACGGTACCGCGAGGCGCTGCAGCAACAGCGCGAACAAGTGATGATGTCAAAACAGTTGGCCAAGATTTCGACGGATGTGCCGATCGAGCTAACGCTGGAGGCGCTGAAGATTCAGCCGCCGAACGGGGTGGCGCTGGCGGAACTGTACCGCGAGCTGGGATTCAATTCGTTGCTGAAGGAGTTGGGGGATACGGCGCCGGCGTATCCGGTGAAAGAGGATGCGACGCCCGCAGTGAAGAAGGATTACGCGGAGTTTGCGAATGTTCCGGAGTTTCGCGAATGGCTGAAGAAGTTGCCGGCGAAAAAACCGCTGGCGGTGTGGCTGCAGCTCGATGGAGCGGGACGGGAGAGCGAAGGATTCGGGACGCGGGTGAAAGGAATTGAAGTTTCGTCGGCGAGCGGCGAGGGGCGGCTGATCTGGGTGGATGACAAGGAAGAGGCGCTGAAGGCGCTGGAACCGGCGCTGAAAGATGCGAAGCGGCCGAAAGTGGTGCATGACCCGAAGCTGTTGCAGCTGATGCTGGGCGAAGTGCAGAACATCCAGCATGCGACACAGTTTTATTCGTATCTGTTGCGGCCGACGACTTCGAAGCACGATTTGGCAGATGTGATGTTCCGGCAGTTCAATGCGCCGATTGGCGGCGGTGCGGGAGAATACGCGGATTCCCTGCACCGACTGGCGGCGGCGCTGCGTCCGGCGTTGGAAGAGAAAAAGCTGGACAAGGTTTACGAGGAGATCGAGCTGCCGCTGGCGGAAGTGCTGGCGGACATGGAGCGGGTAGGAGTGCGCGTGGATCCGGAGGCGCTGGGAGCACTTTCGGAGTCCATGGAAAAAGAAGTGCGGCGGCTGGAGAAGGAGATTTGGGAGCTGGCGGGAACGGAATTCAATGTGAATTCGCCGATCCAGTTGGCGGAGATTCTTTTTGACAAGTTGAATCTGGAAGTGGCGGCGAAACGCGGAAGAGCGAAAGCGCGTTCGACGGCTGCGGAGATTCTGGAAGAGCTGGGCGCGAAGCATCCGCTGCCCGGGAAAGTGATTGAGTACCGCGAAGTGGCGAAGCTGAAGTCGACTTATGTAGATTCGCTGCCGAAGCTGATTCATAAGGACAGCGGGCGGGTGCATACGAGCATCAGCCAGACGGTGGCGGCCACGGGGCGGCTAAGCTCGAGCGATCCGAATCTGCAGAACATTCCGATTCGAACGGAGCTGGGACGGCAGATTCGCGCGGCGTTTGTGGCGGAGGGCGGGCGGATTCTGCTGTCGGCGGATTATTCGCAGATCGAGCTGCGGGTGATGGCGCATTTTTCGAAGGATCCGGTGCTGGTGGAAGCGTTTCGAAACGGAGAAGACATTCACGCGCGGACGGCGCAGGAAGTGTTTGGAGTGGGGCCGCTGGCACAGACAGCGGAACACCGGCGGGCGGCGAAGGCGATCAACTTTGGAATTATCTATGGTCTGTCGGCATTTGGATTGGCGCAGCAAATCAACGTGCCGCAGAAAGAAGCGGCGAGTTTTATTGCGGCCTACTTTGCGCGGTACAAAGGAGTGAAGGCGTATCTGGAACGGGTGCTGGAAGAGACACGCAAGACCGGGGAGACCCGGACGTTGTTTGGACGGGTTCGGCCTATACCGGAGATATTGTCGCCGCAGGTACAGCTGCGAAATTTTGCCGAGCGGACGGCGCTGAATTCGCCGCTGCAAGGTACGGCAGCGGACTTGATCAAACTGGCGATGATTGCGATTCACAAGCGGCTACGGGAAGAGAAGCTGCAGGCGCAGATGATTTTGCAGGTGCACGACGAATTGTTGTTCGAAGCGCCGGTAACGGAAAAAGCGACCCTGGAGAAACTGGTGCAGGAAGAGATGGAAGGGGTGTACAGGCTGGACGTGCCGCTGGTG
>DASSYL010000406.1:0-3468 GCA_035703315.1 Candidatus Acidiferrum sp.
AGCTTTGATGAGCGGCGGTGGAAACTCGCTCGAGCGACTGTATGTTCAGCCGGCCTGAGGGCATAAAGCCAGACGAAGGCAAAAGAAAGGCGAAAATACTGTTTGCCTTTTGTTCGCCCTTCTGCTACTTTCACCCTCGACGTTTTCAACAGGTGCCTCATGTGCTCCGCTTCGACCCTAGCCAGATGCTGTCCGGAGCGTGCTAGGCTCGAAGAGGAATACAGCGCGGCTCGGGATCGCATGCGCAATTTGTCGCGATTGCGGGAATTGACTCCTACCGAACAGCGACGGCTGGCCGATGGTGTGGCTATGGCGATCGCTCGTTTGAAGCAGCACGCGGCGGGGCACGGTTGCGAACGTTGACGGAGCGCTCACGCCCAAGAGGTTCCGGTCGAATGTAGTAGCAGGTGAAGTAGCTATATTGTAATCTCGACTTTCCCATTTTCTCTATTGAGGTGCGCAATGGCAGACGAAAAACCGAAACTCCTGGAAGCGGCGATATCGCAGATTGAAAAGTCTTACGGCAAGGGCTCGATTATGCGGCTGGGCAGCAAGGACGTTCTAGTCCCAGTCAATGTGATTCCCACCGGCTGTCTTTCCATTGATGCGGCACTAGGCGTGGGCGGCTTACCGCGCGGCCGCGTGATTGAAATTTACGGGCCGGAATCAGGCGGCAAGACGACGCTGACGCTGCAGGTGATCGCCGAAGCGCAAAAGCTCGGCGGACAAGCCGCTTTCATCGACGCTGAACATGCGCTCGATCCGGTGTATGCGCGCAAACTGGGTGTGGATGTGGACAACTTATTGGTTTCACAGCCCGATCATGGTGAGCAGGCGCTGGAAATTGCCGAGGCCCTGATTCGCTCTGGCGGTGTTGATGTGGTCGTCGTGGACTCGGTGGCGGCCCTCGTTCCCAAGGCGGAACTCGAAGGCGATATGGGCGACCCGTCGATGGGCTTGCAAGCGCGGCTGATGTCGCAGGCGCTGCGCAAGCTGACCGCGATCGTCTCCAAGTCGCGCACTTGCCTCATCTTCATCAACCAGATCCGCGAAAAGATCGGCGTGATGTTTGGCAATCCGGAAACCACCACCGGCGGCCGCGCGCTGAAGTTCTACGCTTCCATGCGCGTGGACATTCGCCGGATTCAGGCCATCAAGGAAGGCGACCGCGTGGTTGGCTCGCGGACCCGCGCCAAAGTTGTGAAGAACAAGGTGGCGGCACCGTTCCGCGAAGCTGAGTTCGACATTCTTTACGGTGAAGGCATCTCGCGCGAAGGCGACCTCATTGATTTGGGTGTCGACAAGGGCATTCTGGAAAAGTCCGGTACGTGGATCAGCTACGGCGGAGAACGTATGGGCCAGGGCCGCGAAAATGCTCGTGTGTTCCTGAAGGAGCACAAGGATGTCCGCGAGAAGATCGAGGCGGCGTTGCGCAAGAAGATGGAAATCCCTTCGCCAGGTGGCGAAGCTGCGGTCTCTTCCGGCACCAATGGCGCCTCGCAGAACGAAAAGCATGTGGCCACAGCTGCCGCAGCGACCGCTGCCAAAGCGCGCCCGGCGGCTCCGCGCAATTAGCCCCGCGCAATAAGGCGCAAGCAAGAAGGATTCGACTAAAACAGAAAGGGCCGGCCCCCGTGGGTCGGCCCTTTTGTGCTTCCGGCAGATGACTGAGAGTCTTGCCGGAAGCCTTTTTATGCCGGTCGCGATCCTTACGAGAGCGAAATGCTGCGCTCGTCAGGAGAGGTGCGCGCGGCAAAATGGGGACTGAAGCGCTTCCCTGCCGCGAACAAATAGAGCGCGACCGCGACCGCGCTGATGAGCCAGAACGTGACCGCGCTGCTGTTAGTTGTGGGCTGAGCAACGGCGGCTTCCTCGGCGATTGTCGTGCTGGGAGTGGTAGCCGCATTCGAAACGCCAGCTTGCGCGACCGGCTGGTTGGCTGTTGTGGCCTGGGCAGGAGCTGCTTGCAGGGGCTCGGTCGCGCCTGGACGGTCTGGCCACTCGGTATTGGTAATTTCCTGAGCAGGCGACGAGCTGGCCATCAAGAGAGCTGCGGCGAATCCCGCCACTAAAACCAACTGCATCCGAATCAGGTTCCGAACTTTCATTGCCCACCCCGTTTTTGACGCTGTCCGATGTGGAGTAATGCAGGCGCAATGCCAGAACGCCGAAAGGCTGGTGCGCAAGGAAATGGCTATAAAGAAAGAACTTAGCGGAACGAACGGAAATTGGCGCACAAGGGGCTGGCTCGAAATCCTATCTTCCGGGATAGAAGTTGCCCTTGCTCTTTTGCCTTGGCGTTCATTCGGGCGCGGCAGCCGGAGGAGTCAATGCGCCTGTTTCTCTCAATTCGCGGAAATGGCTTAACTTAATCGGTTCGTTGCCGCGCGTGGTTGCTTAGTCTGCTTCGCGGCACTCGATTCCAACCGTTTGGATAGCCCTCTATCCATTCGGATAGCCTTTGGCGCCACCGGTAGCGGCAGGCTCCCTCCTGGCGTTAGAATGGCGCCTTCGGGGTGGGCTTCCAACCATGAGCCCAGAGGCCGATGTGGTCGCAAAACTCCATGCGGTCAGCGGGCCGCTTCGAAAATCTGAATTCGTGCTGGGCGATCACGTCACCATCGGCAGGGATTCCGGCAACTTAATCCGCCTCGAAGACGATGCCGTCTCGCCACGGCACTGTGCAATTCAATCGTCGGACGGCCGCTCCGTCCTCACGGATTTGGGCAGCCACTCCGGCACATTTGTAAATGGACTCCCCGTCAAACAGCGGGAACTTAGGCCCGCGGACGAACTCGCCGTAGGAAATACGGTGTTTGTCTTCAGAGTTGAAGAAGGACGCGGGATAGCGAGCAGTCCCGTCGATCTTACAGAGCGTGATGCGCAAGATGTGGTTGAGGTCGAGTTCCATGCGGGCGACCTCTTCACGTTGGAACCCGGGCGCCTAGCTGCGCTGCCGCGCCCGGACCGCACGGCCCGCAATCTGAGTGCGCTCATCTACATTTGCAAGGGCATCGGGTTTCTGCGCGACGAGGCATCACTGCCCTGGCAGTTGTTGAGCATGATTCTCGACATCATCCCAGCCGACCGCGGCGCCGTGCTCCTAATGGAAGAGGGCTCAGAAGAAGTGTGCTCTCAAGTTGGGTGGGACCGCGTGGGAGGCCCCGGGCAGCCCGTTCCTGTGAGCCGCGCCATTGTGCGGCGCGTCATCGAAAAAGGCGTTTCCTTGCTCGACCGTGGAACTGGCGAGAGCAAACCTGAATCGGCAGGCCTTGCCGGTCCAAGCGATAGGGAGCCGCGGCGGTCCTTAGTCTGCGTGCCTTTGCTATCTAAAGAAAAGCCCATTGGATTGATCTACCTGGAATCGAGCAGCGTAGCAACTGCGCTCACCGAAGATGATTTCAGGCTACTGACTGCAATGGCCAGCTTGGGCGCTGTGGGCATCGAAAGCGCCCGCCAGATTGAGCG
>DASSYL010000424.1:0-8825 GCA_035703315.1 Candidatus Acidiferrum sp.
GGATCGTGCAGTTTTGCGGTCACCATCAGGGAAAACGGCAAGCAGACGTTGCTGGTGTTTAGCGGGGACATCGGCCGCTACGAGCAACCGATTCTGAACGATCCAGCCACGCCACCACGCGCTGACGTACTGATTTGCGAATCAACCTATGGCGATCGAGATCACGAACCGGGGGACGCAGCGTCGTTGCTGGCCGAGGTGGTCAATCGGGTTGCAAGCCGCGGCGGATCCATCGTGATTCCGGCGTTCGCCATCGGACGCACACAAACGTTCATGTATTACTTGCGGCAGCTGGACGACGAACAGCGCATTCCGCGCATTCCCGTGTACATCGACAGTCCCATGGCCCTCAGTGCAACCGACCTATACGTGAAGTACACAGACGACCACGATGTGGATTTTTCGCGACTGGAGACAAACGGCGACCGCGACCCCCTGAACATTCACCAGTTCCACCTAACGCGGTCGGTCGAGGAATCGAAGGGGATCAACAACGTCAAGACTCCGTGCATAATTATTTCGGCAAGCGGCATGGTTACCGGAGGACGCGTGCTGCACCACCTGGCGCAGCGATTGCCCGAGGCAAAAAACGCCGTGCTTTTGGCGGGATTTCAGGCCGAAGGCACGCGCGGGCGGGCGCTGCAAGAAGGCGCAAAGGTTATGCACCTGTTCGGCCAGGCGGTGCCGGTCAATGCAGAGATCATCACGCTGGGACAGTTTTCTGCTCACGCGGGAAAGAGCGAGCTTCTGCGCTGGCTCTCAGGCCTCCAGGCTCCGCCGCGAAAAACCTGGCTGACACACGGCGAGCCGGCCGCAGCGCAATCATTGCAAGCCGCGGTGAAAGAGAAATTTCGTTGGGACGTTGGCGTTGCACGCTACTTCGATACCGTTGAGCTTGGTTGACAAGGAGAAACCCCAGCGAAATCTTTTTTTCGCGTGGGCAAGAAACCTTTCCAGGCTCACTCTCGTCTATCTAACAAGACCACTCGCGGGGTAGGGGGCTAACCACCACAGGGCAACCGACCGTCAGTTCCCTACCCCATCTTTTTTGCCTCCACACTTAAAGGTTTTATTTGCAACGATTTACGGATGCACGTGTAGATCGACAGATCGAGCGTGGCGATGAGAGTTCATCGGCGCGAACTTAGCTCATGCCCAGCCAAACGGCATATACTGCAGCTCAATTGTTTCTAAATTTACGGGCTCTAACGGTGCAGTTTGGCGAAGCGCGCCTCGGCAGCCGCCAATGTTTCTTCTTTTTTACAAAACGTGAAGCGTACCTGAGAGGCGCCGTCCTGAGGATCGTTGTAAAAGCTGGATCCCGGAACACAGGCCACGCCGATTTCCTGGACGAGATACTTCGCGAAGGCAACGTCCTTGGTGGGCGACGCGAAACGCGGGTCCTCGACCGGAAACCGGAAGCGGGAAATATCAGTCATGATGTAATAGGCGCCGCGTGGTTTGTAAACCGTGAAGCCTGACGCTTCGAGGATCTTTAACAGACGCTCGCGCTTCTTTAGGTAGGTCGCGGCGAGATGGTCGTAGTACGCCTTCGGCGAACGCAACGCACTCGCGCCCGCCTGTTGCAGCGGCGCCGCGGCACCCACCGTCAGAAAGTCGTGCACTTTGCGAATAGCCTGCGTTGTTTCCGGCGGGGCCAGTGCCCACCCAACTCGCCACCCAGTCACGCTGTATGTCTTCGACATTCCATTGATGACAATAGTGCGCTCGCGCATGCCGTCAATGCGGGCCATCGAGAGATGCTCGGAGCCGTCGTACAAAATGTGCTCGTAAATTTCGTCGGTGACACAGTACGCATTCCAGCGCACGCACAAGTCGCGAATGAATTCGAGCTCGCCGCGCGTAAACACCTTGCCAGTGGGATTGTTCGGCGTGTTGAGAATGATCGCTTTGGTATTGGTACTAAACGCCGCTGCCAGTTCATCGCGATCGAACGACCAGTCCGGATTGGCCGCCGAAGGGGGCTGCATGCGGACAAAGCGCGGGGAGGCTCCGGACAAAATCGCGTCCGGGCCATAATTTTCATAAAACGGCTCGAATACTACGATCTCGTCGCCGGGATTGATGATGGCCATCATGGCGGACATCATCGCTTCCGTGGAGCCGCAGCAAATGGTGATTTCGCGCTCAGGATCGTAGCCGACGATCTGCGTGCGTTCAAACTTTTCGACAATCGCGTCGCGCAACGGTTTCGCGCCCCAAGTGATTGCATACTGGTTGATGTCGTCGGAAATCGCTTGCCGCGCCGCTTCTTTGATTTCTTGGGGTGCGGCGAAGTCCGGAAAGCCCTGCGACAGATTCACTGCGCCGTGCTTCATGGCCAGGCGCGTCATTTCGCGAATCACCGATTCGGTGAATTGCTCGGCCTTGGTGGAAATCATGCGGCGGGAAATCTCCGCCATTTTGGTTTCTGGCGAACTCATTCTTCTCCGTGGAACGGCCTGCTGCAGACGCTAGCGGCCTTGCCGAGTTTCCGCGATAGCACTCGCGGACCCTGAGCTCGTTGCCGTTTGGCCGGTCGCTGCCGCAGGAGCCGCTGGATAAATCATCCGGTACACAGCGGCATTGCGCAACACGATTTGCACGTACTCCCGCGTCTGGGAAAAGGGAATGGACTCGACCAGTTCGGGAATTTCCTCGTAGTTCCGTTCGGCTTTCCACAAGGCGATGCGGTCTTCGCCGGCATTGTATGCGGCCAGCGCGAACTCCGGCGTGCCGGTCAAGTCGACCAATCCTTTGAAGTAATAGGTGCCGAGTTCGATGTTGTAGTTGGCGTCGAACAATTTGCTTTTCGCGTATTTCACGCGCCGCTGCCTGGCCATGAGCTTCGCGGTTTTCGGCAACAACTGCATGAGGCCGTAGGCGTTGGCATAGGAGACGACGTCAGCTTGGAACGTCGATTCCTGGCGAATCAAACCCGCCACGATCATGGGATCGAGCCCGTTCTTCGCCGATTCGCGGCGCAGCTGCGCCTCATAGGGCAGCGGATACAGCGCCCTCCATACGTTTATGGGCAAGTCGTTGAATTTGCGCGAATCGAAACTGGGTACGGCGAGCCGCGCATATGCCATTCCCGTGCCAAAATGGCCTTGATCGAATGCCGCTTGCGCCGCCTCCACCATGAAGCGCGGCGAACCGGTTGCGAAAAACGCATTCTTCAACTCCAATTCCGCCGAACTGTCGAACGCAATGGATCGCAAGGCCTGCGCCTTCATCCAGCGCTCGCTCGCCGAAGCCGGAATCGCTTCGTCAAATGGACGCAACGGCGTCGCCGGCGGAATTCTGTCCAAGAATTCTGCCGGATTCTCCTCACCCGGCCCCAATTTCGCCAGCCGGTCCGCAGCAGCCATGCCAAAGTAGGTTTGCGGAAAACGCGTGACTGCTTTCTCGTAAAAGCTTCGCGCATGCGCCGGGTTCCCGCCGCGCTCGGACAGCTTGCCCAACCAGTACAGCGCGTCCACCGCGTCCGCGGACACCGGATACTTCAACAAGAAGGTCTTTAGTTTTTCATCGGCGTCGGGCTGCTTGGTGAGATATGCGACCCAGGCCACGCGCCACTCGGCGTTATAGTCGTTTTTCCCGCTCGGAAAGACGTCGAGCACTTTCTGGTAGTAGCTGGCCGCCTTCGGACGATCCAGCAACACCCAATAATAATTCCCCGCCTGCATGTAAGCTTCTTCGGCCCATCGGCTGCTCGGATATTTTTGCGTGACTTGATCGATGCTGGCGAACATTGCAGATTCGTCTTTCGCCGACCGCTGGAACTGGGACAGGGCAAAGAGCCGCTCCGCATCCACCTCGGGATCGGGGGTGTTCAGCGCGGAAAGCAGGCTCATCGAGCCCTTGAGCTGCACTTTGCACTGCGCCAGTCGCAGCTGCGCGCGCTGCCGAGCCGGGTTTGCGGCGTCCTTCAGCATCCCGCTCAACTTGTCGAATTCCGTGCGCGCCTCGCGCCATTTGTGCGCGTCAAAAAAAAGCTGTGCACGCTGCTCCTGCATCTCCGCCGTGCCGTAAGGAAATTCGCTGCGCAAGGATTTTTGCAGTGAAGCCAGCGCTGTGCCGGCGACTTTCGCTTCATCGCTCAGGGGATGCTTGTAAAAGATGGTCTGGTAATCCTTCGCCGCCCGAACGGTTTGTGTCGCAGCCTGGTAGGCGTGGGCGCGGTCGAGCAAAATCGCCGGCTTCGTGGCAATCGGCGAATAGTCCGCCAGGGCATCGACGGCGTCCTGCGGGCGGCCGGCTTCGAGTGCTGACGCTGTCAGGGCGTCGAGCACCTGTTCCTTGATCGCCGTGTTCGGATAGTCGCGCAACAGCGCTTTCAGGTCCGTCAATGCTTCGCCGTTGCGTTTCAAGGCACGTTTGCACTGCGAGCTCCAGAACAGCACGTATTCTCTCAACACGACTTCATTCTTCGCCTTGCCCAGCCACGCCAACGCTTGCTGCGCCTTGTTCTTCTGGTAGTCATCGTAGCCGAGCGCCAGCGCCGCTCGCGCGCCCCAAGCATCCGCCGTATGTTTCGTGGCAAACGTTGAGAGCCTTTCGTATGACGCCGTCCCTGCATTGCGCAAGTTGCGCGCCAGTTCCGACAACTCCTTCTGAACTGCCGCGTCTTCGGGCGAAGAAACAATCACATCTGGTGCACTCGTATTCGGCTGGCATCCGACGCGGCACGGTGCTGATTTCGGCCGGCTCTTTTTCTTGCGTTTCGCTTGCGCGGCCGCATCGCCCACGGCAAATGCAAACACCAGCAGCGCTGTAGCGATCGCAACCATCCATCGGTGATCTATTTTTCGGGAGAGTCTGCGCGAATGCGCGTTCGAAATCGTCACATGCAAAACCACTTCGCTAGTGGCGTACTGTGGCCGCGTAAGGATAGTCGCCCAGCGCCGCGGGGTCTCCCTCCGCAAGAATTTCCACCATCCACCGATAAAAGTAATCCACAGGATGGTCCATGATGGGTTTGAAACGCCGGTCGTATTCGCGGTGAGCTTTCTCAATGTCGTCTTTCAACCGAATGCAGATGTCTTTGTTTTCCCGGCCCAGCCGAACCTGGTCAGGTCTCAACATTTTAATATCCTGCATGGAGACTTTGGCCACTCGATTTGCGCGCCGGTGCAACTCTTGTTCCTCAGTCGTTAACCGGTTCACGTCAAACGCATCCGGCCCGGTTTCGACCTCCGGCATGCCAGCAGGTTCAGGAATCGGCGCAGGTGCGACTGCTTCGCTAAAGGCCGGCGCCGACGCCTTGGGCTCCGGCACACCCACAACCGGACGAACCGGAACCGGGCTCGCCGCGGGTGCTTCCACGGCTATTGCCGAGGTCAATCGCGAAATCTCGGCTTCGAGCGGCGACCGCGCGCCCGTTTGCAGGGTAACCGCAATAAATCTTGAAAGCACTTCCAGGGCTGCGGTCAAGGAAGCGGCGCTCGTCTGCGCCCTAAGCAACGGCGGCAACGCATTGGTCGGCTTGTTGCTGCTGCAAGCCGCCACCACGTCGGCAACGGCATGGTGCAGCTCGTCGGAATTCCTCTGCATCCGCTCCAGATTGTCGCGGAGCGCCCGCACCACTGCCTGTTCCACCGCATTTGGTTCGTTGGACATAGCCATTAGAGGCAGCCCGGCGTCTATAGGCCAATATGCTGCCACATTTTCATTCTGGTGGCCGAGCGCCGCCTCGTCAACCAGACTGCCGTCCCCCTGTGCCCAAACTGGTTATGAACCACTCGTCCGCTCGTAGTACCCCTCGACTAGGAGAAGTTCTAGCGGATCCCAGCCGACGGCCTCAACCAGAGGACGCCGAAACCTTCGAATTGGGGAAGAAACTCTGACCAGCAAGCAATTTACCGCAGCATTCTGTGCTGCATCATGCGAATGAGTGGCCGTTAGCAGTAAATCAGCGCGACCAGCACCGTCGTTGGTTGCGCAAATTTCAGTTGAACTCAGATCGATGAGACTCGCTGCGCAACCGGCCAGAGCCGCGTGAAGGTCTCTCCAACACTGCCCAGCCGAATTGGAACCGCGTTGAGAACCGGATACAAGTCAGGCCATACATTCTAGAATGTGAGGCGCAACCGAAGCCGGATTGTGCGGCGGTTGTTTACGCCTTCCTGGGTGAAGCTGCTTATCAGGCGGCCGAAATTGTCATTGCGCACGATGTCGTCTGCCGCAATCGGTAAAACTTTTCGCGTAGCTGGGTCAACGCGGACGGTGAACGAGCCCAACCATGCGAATTCTCCGCCACCGCCCCCGGCGTCGGAATTCGGAGAGAGCAGCGGATGGTTGAAGATGTTATCCACGTCCGCGCCAAACTGGATTTTCACCCGGTCGCTGAACTGAAAGTCCTTGTGAACGCCGAGATTGACTCCCCAGGTGCCCGGGCCCCAAAGCATGTTTCTCTTTGCGACCTGCCGGTTGCTGAAGACGTCCGCTCCCTCCGTCGGCGGCGCGAATGAATCCGGATTCCAAATCTGGTCGCCGTTGTGATGGTTGAAACTGCCGTCCACCACTAACGGACGGTACGAAGGTTCAGCGTTGAAGTCGCCAACAGCGTCGAGTGAAGTCACTCCGATGTTGCCGGGGAGTACCGGCGCGTCACTGTTGGTGCAGTTGTCGCAGGTCCAGAACGGCGTGAAGCCTGTTCCTGTCTTGGCGAACATGTTGAACGTCGTCTGCCAGCCGCCAAGCACGAGATCAGCGGCCCGCGACATATTTGCCCCGAATCTTCTCCCTCTGCCGAGCGGCAGATCGTAGATACCGTAAGCCACGAAGCGATGACGAGAGACATAGCCGTCAATCCCATAGTCGCTGTCAGGTTGAAAGGGGTTATAGGTGATGCCGCCGAGGCTGGAGTTGCCAGTATCCAGCGCGGTCGATTTCTGGTCGAGATACGTGTATGTGGCCATGAACATAAGGCCGCGCGTGTAGCGGCGTTCAACTTGGGCCTGAAATGCATTCGATTGCGCATGCCCGTAGTTTCCGTAGCTTAGGACGAAGTCGCCAAGTTCAGGGAAGCGATACCGCGCGAGGTCTGCATCCGAGAATTCGCAGTCCGCGGCGTCGACCGGATCGCACGCCGTGACTCCATCTCCAGTGCTGGTACCAAACGGCGTATCGCTCGGCGTAATTTCGTTCAAGTCCTTGCCGGCAACGAGCCCGTGCATCGTCGAACCGAGGTAGGACAAACGAATGGAAGTGCCCAAACCTAGCTCGCGTTCAAAGGTCGCGTTGTATTGGTGAATGCGCGGCTGCCTGAGATCGAAAGGCACGACGTTTACGGCCGGAGTGCCTCCGGTGCCGTTGGTAATCGTGCCGCCAGAAATCGGGCTAATCCCGTGATTGCCGTCCGACGGCCAGCCGTCGAATGGAAACGGATTCCCATCGCTATCAACAGCTCTCTTGGTAATGCCTTGATTGAATGGGTTTGTCGCGATGGGATCGCGAATCCCCTGGGCGGCCGAAGTCGGGTAATAGATGCCATATCCGCCGCGGATCACGGACTTGGAACCTAAGCGGTAAGCAACTCCAACGCGTGGCGAGAAATCTGTGACATCGGTTTTGACCAACCCTCTCCCCATGTGCTGGCCGGACTGGTTAACGAACACATATCCGAAGTTGATGATGCGCGTATCCAGATATTTCAAAGTTTTTTCTGACGGGATGACAAAGCGTCCAAGGTGGCCGGTGACCGGGTCCACAAAGTCAGGATCGAAGTTGGCGATTAAGTCGTTTTTGTCGACAAAAGGCGTGATCAATTCATAGCGCAACCCGAGATTCAGCGTCAGCTTGGAATTTACTTTCCAAGTATCCTGGAAAAAATATCCGTGCTCCCAGTTGTGGACGTCCATGGCCGGCCGCGGCTGCAACACGTAGCTAACGGTCGTCGGTGGCAGCCCGAGCAAGAAGTTCGTGAACGGATTTGCACCTGTCCCCGAATACGTCATGGATCCGCGGGGATTACCGCGATTCAGAGCAAAGCCGTCGACCGCTTGGTTGCGAACGAGGTCGCCGCCCATCCTCAGATCGTGCTTGCCGATCACCCATGTGAAGGTGTCACCCATGGTGACCAGATTCTGATCCAGAGGGCGAAATGTGTTGCGCCCGCCGTTGCTGAACGCAGCGAACCCTCCGAAGCTGACCGCGGGATGGCCGAAAGTAGAAAGTGCAAACGGACCCACGACGTCGCCGTAAGCCGCAATGTCCGATTGATCGAACCCAATGCTCGACAGGAAACCGTCCAGCGTCGTGTTGCTGTGACGCAACAGAGCCTGTCGGTTGAATCCGCCGCGCAATTCATTGACGAATCGCGCCTGCCAGGCATGTGTGTAAGACAAGGAAACCGTGTGATTCTTGCGGTCATTCTGCGTCAGTCCCAGCCCCGTGTATGGGTTGACGACGTTAGCATTCGCGCTGACCTGAGCTGAAACGTTGTAAACACCATAAAAGTGATCGCGTTCCGAAAAATCGTGATCGAGTCGAAATGTGCCGATATCCTGTACGGAACGACCAGAGAGGATGGTCTGATACCCGCCCGAAATTCTGCCATTCGAAGGATTGATCGGGGCACTGAGACCGATCTTGGGGAAATAAGTATTGATCATTGCCTGCACGGTTGGATTCAGCAGTCTTGCTGGAATTGTGACGAAGCGGGTGGTGGTATTTCCATCGTCATCTGTGAACTGTATGGTGTTGTCGGCCATCTCTTGCGGCGTGAGCGTCACGCCGGCGGGGACTACCGGCTTTGCGGAATCCTTGAGTCCAGAGAAGTCGCCGTTATAGAGCGACGGATGCATGATGGAGCTAGACGA
>DASSYL010000117.1:0-2153 GCA_035703315.1 Candidatus Acidiferrum sp.
CGCACGCGATCGGCAGAGCTGCGCACGCTGCCTGTGACAAGGTAACGCACTCCTAATTCAGCGCCGACCCGCCGCGTGTCAGCATTCCGCTGCGAATAGGCAAATGAGGACGCACGGGCGATGACGAAAAATCCCGGCACACGCGCAAGCTGCGCAATAATGTCCTCTGTAAGGCCATTGGCGATCAGTTCGAGCGCTCGATCCTCGGAGAGATTTTCAAATCGCAGAACCGCGATCGAGGGACGGTCGGAAACAAGCGGTGGCAAAGGATCGAGGCCCTGCAGCCGGGACTCATTGAAGCCATTGGCTGCGGGGGTCTGCGCGTCCTCCTGCACTTCGCCGACGAACCGGAAGCCCTTGCGGGCTGACGTTTTTATCAGGTTCTGTTTTCTGCCGCTGTCGCCCACGGCTTTGCGTGCCGCGTTGATGCGGCTGTCGAGCGTCGAGTCCGAAACGATCCGGCCGCCCCACACAGAGGCAATGAGGTCATCCTTGCTGACCACACGGTCTCGGTTCGTGATCAGGTAGACGAGAAGATCGAACACCTGTGGCTCAACAGGCACAGCCGAGCCGCCCGCGCGCAACTCGCGGCGCTCGCAATCAAGCGCGAAATTGTTGAATAAAAACAGCACGTTGCGCCCCGCAAATGAAACCGCTGCCAAATCATAGCGGCTGGCCGTCTAAAGCGAAATCAAGACTTCCTCAAGGACAAATCAAGCGGGACTCAAAGCATTTAGCGGCCACAAGGCGCATTGATCAGGCGCAGGAATCAAAAGGAGTCGCGCATGCATATCGATAGCGCCCGCCGCGAGACCGATTGCTATCGGCAGGAAACACTCAGCCGCCGCGCCCAGACCAGTACTCAGTTTTTCAGACAACTGGGCCGTGTCGCGCGTCCGCTGACGGGCAGCGTCGCGATAATCACGGCATACATTTTTGCTCTGAGACTGATTTCGCTGCGCCTGGGGAAACCTTGGTTGTAACGGCTCACGCAGTGGGAGCGCAGGTTTACGAGTGCAAATCGAATTCGGCCGGCAAGCTCGCATGGCAGTTTCGCGAGCCAATCGCGACATTGCTCATCGATGGAAAAACGGTTGGCCGGCACTATGCGGGCCCGACATGGGAAATGAGCGACGGCAGCGCGGTCAGCGCGAAAGTCTCAGGGCGCGCGGCCGGAGCTGCTCCAGGCGATATCCCGCTCCTCAAGCTTGACGCCACTGCCTGGAACGGCAGTGGAAAGTTGAACGGCATCACCACGATCCAAAGACTTAACACGCACGGTGGCAGCGCCGAAGGCGCGTGCGACTCGTCCGGCGCATTCCTCAGCGTTCCCTACAGCGCCGACTACACTTTTTACAGAAAAGCCGGCCAATCAAATTGAGCTCGCGAATGGAGTATAAAATGCACAACGACAATGTTCGCCGGCGCGAGAACGGCACCATCGACATCGATTTCTATCGCCGGGAAGCCTCCATTCTACGGAGGGAAACAACGAACAGAGTCTTCCGGCGTGCCGCGCGACTCGGGCGGCCGCTCATCAGGGCCACGACAATCGTTCTGACCTACGCTTTGGTGGCGCCACGCGAACCACTGCCGCCAGGCACGGACTCCATATTCGTGTCGGCCGATGTGCCGCTGCTTCCGACCGATTCGAAGAAATAATCGGAAGAAACGAAAGGAGAGGATTCATGGGAAAAATCTTCGCGCTTCTATACGGCATCGTCGCGTATCTCGCGTTCGCGGTTACGATTGTCTATGCAATCGGCTTCGTCACCGGGATCGGGGTGCCGAAGACGATCGACTCCGGACCTGTCGGCGAGCCGATGGGGGCAATCATCGTCAACCTGCTGCTGATGTCGCTGTTCGCAATCCAGCACAGCGTCATGGCGAGACCCCAGTTCAAGAAGTGGTGGACGCGTATCGTCCCTGTGGCGGTTGAACGCAGCACCTTCGTGCTTTTCTCAAGCCTCGCGCTCATGTTGCTGTTCTGGCAATGGCGGGCGATGCCGGCCGTGGTATGGCAGGTGACAAATCCACAGATCGCTGCCTCGCTCATGGGCCTGAGCTTGATTGGGTGGGTCCTGGTCTTCGTCAGCACCTTCTTGATTAACCACTTCGAATTGTTCGGCCTGCATCAGGTTGCCAACAATCTC
>DASSYL010000190.1:0-4816 GCA_035703315.1 Candidatus Acidiferrum sp.
CAGTTGCTCAATTTGAGTGAATTCGCCAACACGTATGGTTTGCGCAAGTTCAAGCTCAACGACGCCAAAACGGAATTGTCGTTTGAATACGATGCTTCGCGGCTGCGGGAGACTCAGGTAGCGCACGCTCTAGGACTGGCGAAGATTGCGGTGGTTAAGAAGCTGAATTGAGGGGTTCGGCGCGATGAGTTCGTGCCCGCATTAAACGAGAAATTTTTCGCTTCGCGGACTCTGCGCCGAATGAGGGCAAGATTGCCGCCTTCTTCTGTTGCCACGGAATTCACTCGGGCGCGGTCGATGGTTCTTTATAGGCGAAGCGCGTTGAGGAAAAAATGGGGCCCCGCATGGGACCGGGAGTCCCCCTAAGGCACGTTTCAAGTCCGGCGCCGTTTTCACACCGGATGCGTGGGGTCATCCATTCTAGCTTCCGCGATCTGAAACGTGCCCACGCGGTGAAATATGCAACAGGACGACCATCCTCCGGGCCTGGAATAGACTTTTTAAGCTATTGATTTGTAAGAGCTTATCAATTTTGCGGCCATAATCCGCTGCGCCGTTCTGGTTATCAAAATCCAGTTTGGAACTCGATTCAAGTCCCGAACGGGACTCGCCCCGATCCTCGCTTACTTCGCGGCTTAGTCCTATTACCCTGGTAACAAAAAAAAATAGCCGCCCGCTCCATCGGTTTTTTAACGCTATCGGCCGCACTATCGCCTCATGAGCTCGGATCGCCCAATCCGCTCCCGCCTTTCCTTCTGGCGATGCAGCCTCACGCTGGTTTCAGCTCTGGTCTTGTCGTTCCCTCTGCTGGCAGATATACCCGGCGGGGTGCGCGCCGGTATGAACTCCGTGTCCTGCACTTGCAAGTGCAACCAGGCCAAAACCCATTCGGGATGTGCGAAATTGTGCGATTCCGGACGGCGTACGTCGCGCTGGGCCGCCAATACCTGCGCCAAACCACGGTTCAAGAAGCCGGCCGACAACAAAGGCGCTGGTCCGCGCTTGCCGCATCCTCCGCGCGCCGAACGCGCCAGTCTCTAGGTTCGCTCCTCAGTCCGTGACTTTCTCTTCCAATGCCGGTGCTTCGCAGTGTTGTTCCTTGTCTCCCAACAAACCGCACAGAAATTCCGGAATTTCAAACACTGCGCGGTTGTTGAGAGCAGCAACGTTTTGTTTCATTTCCTGCAGTCTGGCAGGCTCCAGAAATGTTCGCACCGCACCGACAATCTCAGTCTTGAAATGACTGATCACCACGCCCACTCGCTTCTCTGTGACCCATTGTGTGTTGTAGCGCTCCTGCGGAAGAGTGCCCGAGTTACACTCCACCAGTACGGGCAGGCCCGAAATCATGGCCTCGGCGATGCTACCCGGACCGGGCTTGCCGAGCAGAAAATCAGCGGCGCGCATGAGCCGGTTTACCTCGCGCGTAAAACCGACCACGTGCACGGGAATGCTCCACCGTCGGGCGCGCAACCGTGCAGCAAGTTTTTCGTTCTTTCCGCATATTAGAATCATCTGCAACGGTAATCGGGCTGAATCAACCTGTTCGGCGATGTCGTAAATCGCATTGGAGCCATATCCGCCGAACAGCACGATTGCTGTCGGCAATTCAAGGTCGAGTCCGATCTGTTGGCGGATGGCGTCAGAAGATTCCTTGTGCTGTGCGTAAAATTCCGGGCGCAAAATCATTCCGGACGCCTGAAAAAGATTTTGTTCTGTTTTACCGAAGCTGCGCGCTTGCTCGGCGGCGCGTTCTGAACCCGCTATGACAACTTGTTCTGTGACCGGTTCGATCCAAAAGTGTGGTGGAAAGTCGGCCATGTCAGTAATGATGGTGACGAAGGGCTTTCCCGGGTAGATCCCCGTCCAGCTTTCGGCGATTTCGCGATTGAAATGGGGAATCACTGAAATGAGCAGATCGGCAGGACGCTCCCGCCAATAGTTTGTCAGCAGCTTCACCATTGGCCGGTGAAAGATGCGGATCGTAAGTTGCAGAACGCGAAGGAGATATTCGCTGCCCCAGGTCCAGCCGTTGCGCAGCAGAATGTTGTACTGCTCCTCGATGCGGATGCCGGTAAGACGACGAAGGACATCCAAATGATCCGTAAGCTCCTGGAACTGCACCAGATTCAGTTCCCATGCGCGCCCTTGCTGCTCGCAGACTGCTTTGAGGGCCACGGCGGCGTTTCGATGCCCCCCTCCCGCGTCGTGAAACAACACGTGAATCTTTTTTGCTGCTGACATAACGGGAGTGTTACATAAGAATTGCAGCCCGGGATAAGAGCACGGTCCATGCCATGTGGATAATCCTGGAAGTCATTTGTGTTCAATGAGTTCCAAGAGCACATTCACCTAGATTTTTCCACCTCTTCATGGACTGTTCATATGTTCTCCGCAAAATGGAACCATGCGATGCGACCTGCACGTCCACTCGACCGCTTCTGGCATGTGCGACACGCCCTTGCTTAATCGGGTATGCCGGGAGTCCTACAACCGGCCCGACGAAGTCTATGCCCGCTGCAAACAATTGGGCATGTCCGTCGTCACCCTGACCGACCATGATTCGATTGACGCGGCGGAACGCCTAAGGCGTCATGCAGACTTCTTTGTAAGCGAGGAAGTGACCTGCCGAATGCCCAGCGGAACCCTGGTGCACATCGGTGTTTACAATGTGTCGGATCGGCAGCACGTCGAAATCCAGGGACGGCGCAATAGCTTTGTGTCGCTGCTGATGTACCTGACCGAGCAGAAGCTTTTCTTCAGCGTCAACCACATGTTCTCCGGGCTGACCGGCAAGCGCGATGCGGAAGATTTTCACTGGTTTGCCTCGTATGCGCCGGCGTTTGAGGTGCGCAACGGACAGATGTGGGGACCGGCCAACCGGCAAGCGCAAAAACTGGCCAAGCGCCTGGGCAAAATCGGGATCGGTGGCAGCGATTCGCACACGATCGCGGGCGTCGCGCTTACCTACACGCAAGTGCGGGGCGCACGCACGGTCGGCGAATTCTTTGCCGGGCTTCGCGCGCGGCGCGGACGCGTGAAAGGTTCGCAAGGTACATACTCGAAATTGACCGCGGATATTTATCGCATCGGGGCGGCGATGTTCCAGGAAAGGCCGGCCACGCTGGCAATGCTTCCACTTTCGGTGCTGGTCCCGGCGTTCACCGCCGCGCATTGGTTGAACGAAGTTTGGTTCTGCAAGAAGTGGGAAAAGCATTTTGCGGATGGGGAAAAGGCTCCGCGCATGTTGTGGGATTTGAGCGCGAGAGCGGAACACGTTTGAAGTAGTGGCAGTTGTAGTGGAAGTCTTGGCAGCCGGCGCCTGCAAGACGGGAGAAGGCCATGACCGTCACACGTCAGGTTTGGGGATTCATCGAGCGACGCGATCACCGCGTGATGCGCCGTATGAATCGTTGGCGCGCGCCTCGCTGGATCCGTTATTGGATGATCGCCGCCACGCGGATGGGCGACGGCTGGCTGTGGTATTCGCTGGGATTTGCTCTGTTGGCCTTTGGCGGCACGCAGAGATTCTCCGCGGTAGGCGCGGCAGGCAGCGCGGCGTTGGCCGGAGTAGGGGTGTTCAAGATCTTGAAGCGGGTAAGTCACCGGCCGCGGCCCTGCCAGATCGAACCACACTGCTGGTCTCGCGTGCTTCCGCCCGACAAATTTTCGTTTCCTTCCGGTCACACCATGACTGCATTTTCCATCGCACTGGTCTTGAGTTATTTCTATCGCGGCGTGGAGTTGCCCTTGTACTTCATGGCCGCCAGCATCGCGATTTCCCGAGTTGTGCTGGGCATGCACTTCTTGAGCGACGTGCTCGCCGGAGCGATCCTCGGGGTTGGCCTTGGCTGCGCTTCCCTCACCGCCTTCGCCGCCATGGGCCTAATCTAAGAGACTCCAATTTCCCGAAGTCGAGAATCCCCCTGAAAAAGGCTTGCATTTTAATGCTCTATAGCACTATTCTCTCGCATCCAGACGCGGCGGGGAGCGGGTTTCGCGTCTGATTTCCCGTCTTGCTCATGTCTGCGCCGAGAGGAACATGCCGCTTACCACAACCGATTGGGCGGTGATCATTGGCTATCTGCTCATCAACCTGCTGATCGGGATTTATTACCGGCAGCGGTCCAGCGGAAACACAGCTGAATTCTTCATCTCCGGTCGCGACGTCTCGTGGTGGCTCGCAGGAACCAGCATGGTGGCGACCACGTTCGCCGCGGACACCCCGCTGCTGGTCACTGGCCTCGTTGCAACGCAAGGCATCGCGGGAAACTGGCTGTGGTGGAATCAGTGCCTGACCGGAATGCTCACCGTGTTTTTCTTCGCGCGGTACTGGCGGCGCGCAGAAATCATGACCGACGTGGAGCTGACCGAGCTGCGTTACTCCGGAAAGCCGGCGGCGTTTTTGCGTGGATTGAAGGCGGTCTATCTTGGGCTCCTGATGAACTGCTTCATTGTGGGCTGGGTGACTCGCGCGATGGTGGACATCATCGCGGTTCTGCTGGGGCCGGCGATCGCCGCGGGAAAAGTTTGGCAACTCACTTTCGGCAATCATGTTCTGCTGCATTACACGCTCGGCGAGCCGCGCCACACGGCGCTGTTGATTTGCATCTTCGTGTTGATTCCCTTCACCGGAATTTACACTTTCATCGGCGGACTGTGGGGCGTGCTGGTTACGGACCTGTTCCAGTTCGTTCTGAAAATGGGCATGGTCATCGTGCTGGCGTGGATCGCCGTGACCAAGATCGGCGGAATCGATGCGCTGGCGTTACGTCTGAAAATCGTGAGCGATGCGACACGTGCGAGCGGCGCGACG
>DASSYL010000489.1:0-4471 GCA_035703315.1 Candidatus Acidiferrum sp.
GGCACGCGAATTATTCCGCGCACCGGTGCTCTCGCCACCATCTGGATGATCCGCGTCACCGGCACCTTTATCACGCTCGCCATCGTGCTTGCCCGGAAAATTCCGCTTCACCTCAGGAACAAACGCACCAGCGCCCAGCTATATTCCATGGGTTTCTTCGACACGTCCGCCTTCGCCCTCAGCAATCTCGGCATGCGCATCGAACAAGTCGCCGTCGTCAGTGTTCTCGGCTCGCTCTACGGCGCCGTCACCGTGGTGCTTTCCGCTGTTTTCCTGCGCGAGCGCATCGCTGTCCTGCAGTGGCTCGGCATCGCTTCGATCTTCTCTGGAGTCATCCTGATGAACCGCTAGGCCGTCGTCTCTTTCTTCTCTCGGTCCTCTGCGCCCTCTGGGTTTAAATCTACCGATCCTTTCCGCCAATCAGCCGGCACAGCCGCTCCTGCTAAACTACTCCCTCGCATGTCCGACAAACTTTGCAACGTGGCCGTAGCCGTCCCCTTGCGCACCACGTTCACCTACAAAATCCCCGACCGTCTCGCCGCGGAGATCCAAATCGGTAGCCGCGTCCTCGTTCCGTTCCGCAAAAAATCCACCGTCGGTGTTATCACTGAATTCATCGACACTCCGCCCGAAGGCACCAAGCTTCGCGAAATCCAAAAATCGCTCGACGTCGTTCCCGCTCTCCATCCGAAACTCCTCGAACTCGGCCAATGGATCGCCTCTTACTACGTAGCTCCCATCGGCGAAGTCTATCGCGCCATGCTCCCCCCGCTCACCGAACTCCATGCTCAGCAGCGCGTCGTCCTCACCGAAGCCGGTCGTGCCGCTCTCGAGGCCGCGTTCTCCACGCCCTCAGCGAACCTTGCGTTACAATCTGACTTCTCTTTGCAGGCAAATTCACCAACCGCTTCGCCACTGCCAACCGAAGCGCTGCCGTTCCTTCAAAAACTCAGATCCGCAAAATCCGCCCTTCTTCTCCCTGCAGTCATCCGCTCAGGCGTTCCGCTGCCCGACCTGCTCAAACTCCAGCGTCGCGGTTTGCTCGAAATCCGCCAGGACATCCAGGACCGTAAGCGCCGCATGCAGCGCATCATCGCTTGGAAAGAAACGCCGGCGACCGAAGCCCCGAAGCTCCTTTCCGAAAAGGAACGGCGCCTCAAGAATCTTCTTTCCGTCGAACGCGGCCCACTCCCCCTTCCGCAGCTTCTGACGCTTACTGGCCTTTCCCGCACCGTCATCGAGCGCCTGCTTCGTCAAGGCGAACTCGAATCCTGGGAAGAGCCGTTCGATCCCGCCGAAGATCCTTTCGACATCGGCTACACTCCGCCGGCTCACGCGTTAAACCCCGAACAAGATCGCGCCTTCGCCGCCATCCGCGCCCGCTTCGAACTCGGCGAATTCGGCGTCCAGCTTCTTTACGGTGTCACCGGCAGCGGCAAAACCGAAGTCTACCTTCGCGCCGTGCAGGACGTGCTGGCCCGCGGCAAAACGGCCATCATCCTGGTCCCGGAAATCGCCCTTACGCTTTGGATCGGACGCCAGTGTCGCGCCTGGTTCGGCGCCCATTTTGAAGGAGTCGCCGTCCTCCACTCCGCGCTCAGCGACATCGAGCGCGCTCGCGAATGGTGGCGCGTTCGTAATGGCGAAGCCCGCGTCGTTGTTGGCACGCGCTCCGCAATCTTCGCGCCTGTCGAAAATCTCGGCCTCATCATCGTCGATGAAGAGCAGGAATCCAGCTACAAGCAGGAGGAGACCCCGCGCTACCATGGCCGCGACGTCGCTATAGTCCGCGCCAAACTGGAAAACGCCCTCGCTCTTCTCGGTTCTGCCACGCCTTCCCTGGAAACCTATCATCACGCCCGCAGCGGCAAGTACGAACTGCTCTCGCTCACCCAGCGGGTGGCCGACCGCGCTCTCCCCTCCGTCGAAATCCTCGATCTCCGCAAAGAATTTAAGCAGACCCACCTGACCAGTCCCATCTCTTCCGCGTTGCACAAGGGCATCGAGGAATGTCTCGCCTTCACTACCCAGGCGCTCATCCTCATCAACCGCCGCGGCTATTCGTGGTCGGTCATCTGCCGTAGTTGCGGCGCCTCCGTCCAGTGCGCCAATTGCAGCATCAGCATGACTCACCACAAATACCGCAACCGCCTCGAATGCCATTACTGCGGCTACACGCAGTCCATCCCGAAAAAATGCCCCAAGTGCGATTCGCAGTACGTTTATTTTTTCGGGGAAGGCTCCGAACAGCTCGAGGAACGCCTACGCAAGGAATTTCCCAAAGCTCGCATCGCCCGACTCGATCGCGACACCGCCCGCACCAAACGCCAGTATCAGGAAACGTTGGGCGCGTTCGCCGAAGGCGCGCTCGACATTCTCGTCGGCACGCAAATGTTGGCCAAGGGCCACGATTTCCATCGCGTCACACTCGTCGGCGTTGTAGGCGCCGATAGTTCGCTCAATATGCCGGACTTTCGCGCCGCTGAACGCACTTTCCAGCTTCTCACTCAAGTCGCCGGTCGCGCCGGCCGCGGCGACCTTCCCGGCCGCGTCCTCATCCAGACCTTCTATCCCGATCACTACGCCATCCAGGACGCCGTCAAACAGGACTACATCGCCTTTTTCGAGCGCGAACTCCACTTCCGCCGCGTCATGGCCTATCCGCCGTTCACTTCACTCGCCAACGTCATCATCCGCGACCGCCACCTCGACAAAGCCATAAAATGGTCCAACCAACTTTCGCAATTTCTCGCGCCGCACGCCAACAGCGAAATCCGCGTCCTCGGCCCCGCCAGCGCTCCGCTCTCGCGCCTAAAGTCCGAGTATCGTTTCCAGTTCCTGCTCAAGTCCCGCAAAAAGGCCGCTCTAGCCAAACTCCTCTCTGCCGCCCTGGCTTACGCCGATTCCAAAGAGATCCCTCAGCTTTCGCTCCTCGTCGACATGGATCCGCTTCAACTGCTATAAGTGCTTCTGCGCCGGACAAGGGGTGCCAATATGCAGGAACCTAAATGGCTAGACGAGCTCCCGGAACGTTCTCTGGAAGGCGGAATCAAGCTGCTGAACGGACTGGCCAAAATAGCCCGATCACTGTTCGATTCTTGATTCTCGCGCGTTCCGCCAGCGCCAGAAAAGATAAGCCGGCACTCCTAGTGCCATCAGAATCAATGCGGCCAGCACATGCCGAAACTGGTTCGGGTCCTTCGTGGCCAGAAAAATCGCATTGCCTACGACCGCTGCCGCTGCAATCAAGAACACAATCGGCGTCCACGGATATCCCGGAACGCGATACGGCAGATCCTTGGCGCGCCCATCGCGCTGCAATTTCGCGCGAAGAGGGAAAATGGCTGCCCCGGATAGTCCGTAAAAAATCCATCCGACAAAGACGACGCCATCGATCAGTTCGGAAAACTTGCCCGCAAATGTCAGCACGGCTGACCATCCGCACAAGACCACAATCGCTGCGGCCGGCGTATGAAACCGCGGATGGACGTCTGCCAGCGTTTTGAAAAACAAGTTGTCCTTGGCCATCGCGTAAAACACGCGCGGCGCCGTCAGCACAACGCTGTTTGTCGCGCTAAATACGGAAATCAGAATCGTCAGCGCTACCACCTTTCCAGCCCACGAACCCAAGACCACATTCACTGCTGTTGCCGCAATCGCCTCACTCTCATAGGCCCGCGCCGGGCCAAGCGCGACCAGATACCCCATCACCGCGAACACATAGAGTCCAATCAAAATCAGCGAACCCAGCAGAAACGCACGGGGAAAAACCTTCTGAGGTTCAACCACTTCTCCCGCGCTGTATGTTCCGAACTGCCATCCTTCGTACGCCCACAGCACCGCAATCATCGCCAGACTGAAAATCGAAAACAGTTCCACGCCGTGTAGCGAGGTTCCACTCGCCGCCGCCAGTTCGCTTCCATGTTTGCCGAGGGCCAGAAGCACCAGGCTCAGCACAACCACCAATCCGCCTTTGAGCAGCGTCGTCCAGTTCTGCAAATCCGAGCTCTGCCGGGTCCCGCGCACATTCACCACGGTTACCACCGCGATCATCAGCACCGCGGCTGCATTGGCCTGCCAAGCGTTCAGGGAAACTACTTCGGCCAGATACCGCGAAAACGCTCGCGCCAGCGCCGCGATCGTCGCGCTCGAAATCACCAGAAACAAGCACCAACCGTACAAGAATGCCGGGAAGCGGCCAAATCCATCGCGAATAAAACAATAAAGCCCGCCCGCCTCTGGATTCGCCGCCGCCAATTCCGCGTACGTCAGCGCGCCCAGCAGTGACATCACGCCACCTGCAACCCACACCAGCATCGCTAAACCGACCGAGCCATGCACTTGTTTCAGAATCAGTCCCGGTGTCAGAAAAATTCCCGACCCAATTACCGAACCAATGAACAACAACAAGATGTCGCGGAGCCGAAGTGTGCGTAAGAGTGTAGACAGGGCAACTATTCCTTTTTCAACT
>DASSYL010000439.1:0-18115 GCA_035703315.1 Candidatus Acidiferrum sp.
GAGATGGCTTTGAAGCGGTCGGTGTTGGTGGTGAGGAAAGCGGAAATGTAGCCGCCTTGCGACCAGCCCATGGAGCCAAGCTTCGCGGGATCAACGATGCCTTTGGCGATGAGCGAGTCCACGCCGCTCATGACGTCCCACATGTCGCCGACGCCGAGGTTGCGGACGTTCAGCGCGCGGAAGGCGGCGCCGTAGCCGGCGCTGCCGCGATAATTAGGTTGAAGGACGAGTGCGCCACGAGCTAGCCAGGTCTGGATGGGATAGTAGGAATCGCCGGGATTCAGAGTGGGGTCGGAGACACCGGTGGGGCCGCCGTGGATTACAACCAGGAGAGGATATTTTTTGGCAGGATCGAAGTCGGCGGGCTTGCGGAGGACGCCTTCGATGGTGGCGCCGTCCTGGGATTTCCAGGAGACGACTTCGGCGGTGCCGAGCTTCCACTCGGCGACCTGGGCGGTTAGGTCGGTGAGTTTGCGCGGCGCAAAATTTTCAGTCGGCGAGATGAAAAGTTCGACCATGTGAGTGGCGTCATCGGCGGCAATGGCCATGGTCTTGAAATCCTTAGTGAAGGAGACGCCCGCGAAGTAGAAAGTGTCGGGCGCGGTGATGCGTGTGACTTGCGCGGTTTGAGGATTGAGGCGGAAGAGGTGGCCGGTGGTTTTTTGTTGTGCTGCGAAGTAGATGCCGTCGAAGCCCCAGTCGATGAGGTCGGGGTCTTCGTCGAATTTGGCAGTGAGGTCGCGGACGTCAGCGGAGGATTTGGCGGGATTGGAGAGAACTTTGTCGACGTCGACGATAGCGATGCGGCTGTTGGCGTAGAAGAAATATTGCTGATCAAGGGCAGAAGTGAAGGCAAGTTGCTTGCCGTCAGGAGAAAAAACGGGATTGTTGTCGGGGGAGGGAAGAGCGACCGCGAGGTGGACCTGGTTCTCGTGGGCTAGGTCGAGGAGATAAATGTCGGTATCGATGGAGGCAGGGAGCGAAGGGCTTTTTGATGCGGCGAAGGCGATGAGTTTGGAATCGGGCGACCAATTGAAGCCGTTGATGTTGAGCTTGGGGTCCTTGGTCAGCTGGGTGGCTTTAACAGGAAGAAAAGTTTTTTCGGCGGCGGGGACATCGACAGTCCAGATCTGATTCTGGCGGTAATCTTCCTCGAAAACTTCGTATTCGGAATATTTTTCCTTGCGGTCTTTTTCGGCCTTGCTTTCGGCAGCAGAGCTGGTGAATGCGATCTGCTTGGAGTCCTTTGACCAGTGGAAGCCGCCGATGTCGGTTGGATGGCGGGTTAGCTGCCACGCCTCGCCGCCGTAGGGTGAGATGAGCCAGATCTGCTGGGCGGCGGGTTTCTCATCGCCGCCGCTTTCCTTCCTCTTTTCATCCTTTTTGTCGGCGGACTTGTCGTCTTCTTTGCCTGCTTCCTTCTTTTCTTCGGGTTTTTTCTCCTCAGGCAGGATCGCCGCGGGTTCGCGCTCGGTGACGAAGGCGAGCCAGCGGCCGTCGGGGGACCATTCCATGGCGCCGGCGGATTTCTTGGCGCGGGTTAGTTGAAAGGATTCGCCGGTTGCGGTGTTTAAGAGCCAGATCTGACGCACGTAGGCATTTTCCTTCCAGTCGGTCTCACGGATGCGATAGGCGATAAATTTGCCGTCGGGCGAGATTTCGTGGCCGTTGATGGCTCGAAGGCTGAGGCCTTCCGTCAGGGAAGGAGCGTGTTTCGTTTGCGCCTGTAGGGAATGTAACCCACTACAAAGGAAGAGAATGGAGAGACCAAAAGCAAACTTCTTCACAGGGCACCTCCGGCCGACGTAACTTTATCAGACGATGGACGGTCGTTGTTGGTCTCATGGTTTTTGCAAGCAAGCAAGGTGCAGTCTCGTGCGAAGAGAGAAGGGCGTGAGACAAAGAGCCCCAGGGCTTTGTGCCTCGGCGCGCAGGCTGAAGCCTGTGCTGCTAACCGGGCCCGCGCGGGGCCGACGCCAGAAGGACAACGACGGGCGGCACCGCTGGTGTATGGTGGCGAATTGATTTATGCTTTCGCCGTAATTCTCGATAACTGATGCTCTTTAAAACGCTTAGCGCTCCCCGTGCATGGAATTGACGCCTACTGGTGCGAGTGGAGATGGATGTCGGTTCGGCGGCAATGGGCGATCAGCCTGGTACCGGCGGATATTCGCAAGGAAGGCGTCGGCGCTTGCTATGCCGATGGCGCTTGGGACTAGCGGCGTGCATGGGACAGTTTTTCGGCAAGCCGAGGAAGCGATGCAGTGCCGGCCTGCCGCCAGATCGTACTGGGCGTAACAGTTTGGATGATGGCTTAACTGTTTCGCGCGAGCTTTTACGCCACGCACTCCATTGACGTTGGGAAGGGCAGTGTGTTACCCATACAAAGCCCTAAATTCACGCAGTTTGCGCGGTGACCGACCCTCGCATGGCGCAAGAGAACAAACACCTGGAAGTCGTCCTGGACACGCAGGTCGAAAGCGTAAATCTGGCAGAGGAAATGTGTCTGCGGGTGGCCGAAGCTGCGGGCTTCGACGAAGAGATGTGCTACCGCATCGGGATGAGTGTGCGCGAAGGCGTGATCAACGCGTTTCATTACGGAAACCAGGAACGCCCGGACAAGAAGATTCATCTGGCGCTGGATATCACTCATGAAAAGCTGGTGATCCACGTGATGGACGAAGGCAAAGGTTTCAAGTTGAAAGACGTTCCAGATCCTCTAGCCGAGGAAAATATCCTGAGTACCTCGGGACGCGGAATTTTTCTGATGCGCGCTTTTATGGACGAGTTTGATGTGGTTGCGGGCAGAACCGGCGGCGCGGAAATCATCATGTCGAAATGGCTGCCAGGAGCGGTGAACGCGCCCACGAACGGGGCAAGCGGGGCGGACGGCGAAAAAGATTCCGGAAAAGCGCACTGAACGACTATGGCGCTGCATGCCACTTATCGGGACGTTGGGCAGGTTACGGTCATTGATTTTGGCGGCAAGATTACGCTGGGCGACGGCAGTGCCTTGCTGCGCAAGACGGTGAGGCAGTTGCTCGACGACAACCGCAACAAAATTCTGATCAATCTGGCGGACGTGGATTATATCGACAGTTCGGGCATCGGTGAACTGGTGCACGCCTATACCTCGGTACAAAACCGCGGGGGCGAACTGAAGCTGCTGCACTTGACCAAAAAAGTGCGCGACCTCTTACAGATCACTAAGCTGTACACCGTGTTCGACGTGCACACGGATGAGTCTGCGGCGGTTCGCAGCTTTCGCTAATTCTCCCCGTCGTTGACGGCAAGCAATCGTTCTGGACTGCTACCGCGATTTGTGCCAGCATACCGCCGCGTTTCAAGAACGAGGTTTCCCGCCGGCCTCGCCAATTCCCCTGTCGGGCATCCAGCTGCCGGTAAGGAGACGCCGCTCAAGAGCGCGAATTCAGCGCAGGGGAATTTCCGTGAGCAAAGAGCAGGGTACGGTCAAGTGGTTTAATGCTTCAAAGGGTTACGGATTCATTCAGCGGCAATCGGGAGAAGATGTTTTTGTGCACTTCTCGGCGATTCAGTCGGATGGATACAAATCACTCAATGAAGGACAACGAGTAGAATTCGAGGTGAAGCAGGGTCCGAAGGGCTTACAGGCGGAGAACGTGACGCCGCAGAGCTAGGCATTCGAGAAAGCAAAGTTTGCCAGGAGTGGTCAGCCCCTCGTCTTCGGCGGGGGGCTTTTTATTTCTTGCGGCTTGGTGACCGACGAGTATTCAGGCACGCTTGAGGAATGGCACCGGTACCGCCGAAGTCCCTGGACACGAGCTGGCTGAGCGAAAAGGCGAAGCAGCTCGGATTTGAACTTTGCGGAGTTGCACCCGCCCAAAAATTTCCGGAGCTGGAACATTTTCCAGAATGGCTGGAGCGCGGCTATGCCGGCGAGATGAAGTATCTGAGCGATCCCCGCCGCCTGGATCCGACAAATGCCATGAGCAGCGTGCGCAGCCTGATCGTCTGCGCGCTCAACTACAACAGCAAGCTTCCCTACTCAACAGATGCCGCCGTCGATTCGGAGAGCCCGCGCGGATGGATTTCGCGCTACGCGTGGGGAGACGACTACCACGAGGTTTTGTGGGCAAAGCTGAACGCGCTGATCGCGGAAATGCGAACGCACTTTGCGCAAGCGGCGCCATTCGAAGCGCGGGCTTATGCGGATACCGGACCAGTTCACGAACGCGCCGCGGCCAAGTATGCGGGACTTGGCTGGCTGGGCAAAAATACACTGCTGATCAACCAACAAGCGGGATCGTGGCTCTTTCTCGGGGTGATTTTGACGACCCTGCCGTTGACCCCGACTCTCGCCCCGGATGAAATGCCCGCTCCCGATCGGTGTGGTTCTTGCCGTGCGTGCCTTGACGCGTGCCCGACGCAGGCAATTGTCGCTCCCTACCTACTGGATGCCACGAAGTGCATTTCGTATTTGACCATCGAGTTTCACGGTTCGATTGCGGAAAATCTTCGCGAGCCGATGGGGCAGCATGTGTTTGGCTGCGACATTTGCCAGGATGTTTGCCCTTGGAACCGCAAGTCACCGCGTACCGACATTCCGCAATTTCAACCGCGGCAGTTCAGCGACGACTCAGAGAGCGTAGCCGAGGGGACATCGCTGTTTCGGCCCGAGCTGCTGAAGCTGGCGAATCTCAGCGAACTGGAATTCCGGGAGAAGTTCCGTGGTAGTCCGGTCAAAAGGGCGAAGTGGCGAGGCTTAGTGCGCAACGCTTGCATCGCGCTGGGAAATTCAGGACGGAGGCCTGAGAGCGCCGCATACCCGGAAGCCCTGAGTGCGTTGAGGAAATTGTCTGAATCTTCGGACGCGGCCATTGCTGAATCTGCCCGCTGGGCGCTCTCGCGCATCCAACCGGGTGGCAATCACTCCGGACGTGGCTAGCCGGCCCGTGAGTTGAGTGCTGGAACGGCGCGGCAGTATAATCCGCAGTGCATATCCATCGGCCCGCCGCGCTGAGGAGTTCCTCGTGAATCGTAGGGAATTTCTGGTCGCCGGTAGCATTGCCGGTGCCACGTTCTTTCGTCCGGATCACGCCGCCGCCGGTTTGCTGGCTGCGGGCGGGCCTGCAAAGTACGAGGCTAATCTCACATTGGAGGACAAACCTGTGGCATTCTCTGTGCCCCCCTTGCCGTACGCATTTGACGCTCTGGAACCGTACATCGACGCGAAAACGATGGAAATTCACCACGACAAACATCATGGCGCCTATGTGACCAACCTGAACAAGGCTCTCGAAGGCCATGCCGATCTCCAGGCCAAGTCCATTGACGATTTGCTGAAAAATCTGGATGCAGTGCCGGAAAATATTCGCGGCGCGGTCCGCAACAACGGCGGCGGGCACTGGAATCACACGCTGTTCTGGACGCTTATGAAAAAGGGGGGAGGCGGCGAGCCCAAGGGTGATTTGGGCGCTGCGATCAACTCGAGTTTTGGGTCATTCGCCGGATTCCAGGAAAAGTTTGCGGCGGCCGGTTTGGGACGCTTCGGCTCCGGTTGGGCCTGGTTGATTGTGAAAGACGGGAAGCTTGCGATTGATTCGACACCGAATCAGGATACGCCATACTTGTTGGGCGGGAAGGCCGTTCTCGGACTCGACGTTTGGGAACATGCGTACTATCTGAAATATCAGAACGTGCGCGGCGACTACATCAAGGCTTGGTGGAATGTGGTGAACTGGGACAAGGCGGCGGAACTGTTTGGCGCGGCCAAAAAGTAGCCGCAAGAAAAACATCGAGCTGCAATTGAAAAGCCCGTGGTGCTCTAGCCCACGGGCTTTTTTTGTGGTGCAACGATTGGACTGCTTGGGAGAGTTATTGGGCGACGGCCTCACGGCCAGGCATAGCCATGAAAGCACCGCCTCCGCGACTATAGTTCATTACACGCGAAACCAGAGGCCGCGATTCGCGAGTTGCGACCGGTGTGTGAACGGGGAAATTCGGCGACGTGTGTTGCGCCGCTTCGCGCACCAATTCCATCCGTCCGCGCACGCGGAACTTCGCCAGCAGCGAAGAGACGTGGAATTTTACGGTGCGTTCGGAAAGGTTGAGGGTGGCTGCGATTTCCTTATTGGCTTGGCTACGCATCACGCCGTTCAAAACTTCTTCCTCGCGGCGCGTGAGTTTTACGTGGCTCTTGACCGAGCGGCCAGCTTCCAGAAGCTTCTGGGCCTTTTCGGTCAACCCTGCAAGGTGAGAAGACTCCGCTTCCACCATCACCACGTAGTCTTCGGGAGTTTGATTGCGCACCATACAGTGCATGGCCAGCAACCCGGCGGCTTGTTCGACGGGAAAACGACCCTGGTCGTCGGATTCGACTTGGAAATGGGATACTCCGGTGTTTTTTTCGTAGAAAAAGAACTTCTCTCTTGCGATCGCAGGCTGGGTGGGGTGCATGGCATGCACCCGTGCACTTCTGCGGATCACTCTCACTGGACCTCTCCGTTCGCATTTCAGCCCTGGGGCAGAAATGCCTCGACGAATATAAATGCACCTCGGAGCGAGGCTAACGTTTACATCCAGAATTCAATTGAACTATTGAGCGGTCCCGGAACCGGACAAAGGGCGATGTCTCGGCAACCGAGCCTTAAGAACGGTCACGTCGAGGCGCGAGAAGGAGCTGGATGCTCGCCTGCGAGCACTACCGAACTGAAGCGGGGAGTGCAAGTTCGAGGCCAAAGGGGCGTACCAGAACTGCCGTAAAATGGAAGAGATATGCACACATTTACCCACAACACTGTATGCGACTTGGTAGGAATTGCACGCAATGTGAAAAAAATTCCCGCGTCAACTGGGAAAAGTACTAGGGGGAAGACTGTAGGTTTGCCCTAGCAATTTTCGCTTTTTCTGCCCCTGGTGGAATATCTTTCGAGAATTTCAGCCCGGCAGAATTTTCGTTTGGTGCGGAGAAATGAGTTCGTAACGAATCCCGCGCCAGCGAATGATTCGCGTGCACGCCGAAGCGATGAAGTTTGCGGCGTACAAGTAGGGAATCCACACACCGAGAAGCAAATGTATCCAAGCTTGCTGCTGTATCTGTGATTTCATCGAAGAAAGTATTTCTTGCGCAGCGGTGACGCGGATCGCGCCTCGAATCGCAGCCAGCAACAAGGGTAGGAACGTAAGAGCGGCGAATTGCATGGCGGGATGCCCGGTAAACGAATTCTTCATCGAAACGAAAATCCCCAGCAGAATGGTCGCGGAAAAAAGCAGATGGGTCAGGCCGGCGACCATCCACATTTTGGGCGAATAAACGCGCGTGATCAGGATTTGGCGGTTGGTGAATTCCATCAATCCAGCGAAGTCGGTTTCCACATAAGAAGCAGTAAGGCATTCGGGAAGAAAAACGATCGGCAAATTGCGCCGCTGCAGAGCATTGGTCATCGAATAATCGTCGCTGACCGAATGGCTCCACTCTTCGAGGACCGCCGACTCGTCGAAGACCCTGCGCCGGATTGCCGTGCCCCCTCCCCAGCAGAAATTCCGTAAAGTGTTTTCGTTCAACATCGTGACGACAGGCGCGTTCCAAGCCGCCAGAAGCAAGGTTGGAAGTTCATTGTTGTTGGCGATCAGCCAGCGCATGGTGCTGGTCGCGCCAACGCGGGAATCGGTGAGCGGACCGCTCAGCTTGCGGAGCCAGGAGCGGCCGGGCCTCCCGTCGGAGTCGGCGAAAACCAAAACCTCGAAATCAGGGGCCAGTTGCTCAATTGCGGCGCGAAGGTTGTTGATCTTTTCCGAGCACTCCTCTGGCGCTCCCGCAAAAATCAGATGGGCTTTGCCGCGTGAGCCGGCGACCACGCGTTTCACAATGCCTGCAGCCGGGTCAGATTCGGATGCCAGTGCGAAAAATACTTCATAGTTCTGGTGGTCGAATTCACAAAGTGCGGTGAGATTTCGTTCCAGGCCCGGCTCCACGCCCTTGCAGGGGCACAAAACCGCGGTTCGCGGAGAATAAAAGCCCGGGTCGGTGGCATTACGGCGCCGCGCATAGCCGAGCCATCGAACCGCTTGGTACACGAGATAAAGCCCGACGAGGATCTGCGCCAATGCCAGAAAAATGAACAGGTTGTCCATGCGGACCGAGCATAGCAAACGCATGTGGCTCGCGCACCCGCCGTGTCCACGGGTAGAATCGCAGGGGTAAACGGCAGCCCCGCCGACTATTCAGGCTGCCCTCGAGAGGAGACACTTATGCCGGGCCGCGTGGATTCATCTATGGTCACGACAGCGTTGGAGCTGCCAGGTTATCGCATCGTGCGCAACTTCGGAGTGGTGCGGGGAATTATCGTGCGTTCGCGCAGCGTGATCGGAAATCTGGGAGCTGCGTTGCAGACCATCGTCGGCGGAAATATCACGATTCTGACCGATCTTTGCGAACGCACGCGGATCGAAGCCTATGAGTTGCTGCTGATGCATGCGGCGGAGCACGGCGCCAATGCGGTGGTCGGCTTTCGTTATGACGCAACGGAAGTGATGCAGGGCGTCACCGAAGTGCTCGCTTACGGTACAGCCGTGCAGGTCGAGCCGCATTCCTGACCGGCTTATTTTTCTTGAACGGCTTCCGTGGCGAGTTTCGCCGCGATTTCTTCCACGCTGGTGAGAGCGCGGCTGGCGGCCAGGCGCGCTTTTTCCAGAAAGGCCGAGTCCAGCAAGAACGCGCAGCGGTCAACAAACGGGTGATTCGCCGCTTCGTAGGGCTTACGCGGACGGCGCGAAGACGCGGCGCGCGCCAGCAGGTCTTCGTACATTTTTAAATCGGACTGGAAATCGAGCGAGTCTCCCGCATTCCACGCTTGCTGGCGGGCCAATGCCGCGAGAAATTTTCTGCGAAAGGTTTCCGCCCCCTTGCGGATTACTACTTTCTGTTTTCCGCGGATGTTCTCGATGGTTTCGAAAGTGGAGACTTCCAGAGCGCGCACGCATGCCGCGAGCAGCGCTTCGCGCTGTAGAATCGTCAGCAAGTCGCGATAGAGCGGTGCGTGCACCTGCAGGGCGTGCCGGCCGTTTTCGACAACGTAGGAATCCACGAAGCGCGGAATGACTCGTTCGCGCACCAGCGTCTGCACCAAGCTTTGCGCTAGCTGGGCTGGTGCTTCGCTAGCCGGATTTTGCGCCCGCGCCATAGTCTCCGGCCATGTTAGCAGGACTCCTGGTGTCTTTCAGAAAGAGCGCGATAGTATGGGCTAATTGAAGCGCGTGGTCTTGAAAAGAGAGTATGCGGCGACAGCGAGAATCAAAAGCGACGCGAGCGAAAGGAGAAGCAAAGCAGGCCAGTGGAAGGAAATTTGCGGCGTGCGAGCGATCGACCCGAGAAAAAGGAAGACACCGGAAGTCACCGCCAGCAACAGCCAATCGATCCAAGAACGTGAGGCGTGACTTTCGGTCGATTCTCCGGCAATCGCAGCACTGACGTAGTCGCCGCCGATACCGTATCTCCGGACTTCGCGTTGCGTCGCGTCCTGCCAGTTCGCATGTTCGCCGCGCGTGACCGAGGCGAGCGCGATGGCGCCGGCTCCCGCGGCCATCAAGAGCGAGCCGCCAATGACCTTCGCCGAGTGGCCGGTGGTCGCGCCCTGCAGTTCGCCGAAGACAAAAACTCCCCACAGAAGTCCCCAAAGCTGGTTGGTATTGGAGAGCGGAATGCCGCGGCTGATACCCAAATATTTTGCGGCATACTGCTGGAAGAGGTCGCCGATTACCCAAACAAATCCGCCCAGCATCAGCCAGAACAGTATGTCACGCGCCTGCGATAGCTGTTTTACCAGTTCGCCGGTGCTGCCTGTGTCGGCTAGCGCCAGCGCAAGCATCATACCCAGCTCGCCCACCGTGAAAAACGCAACGAATGAGAGCGGGTTCATGCCGCTGAGGTAAGCCTTGCGATAGGGGATATACATCGTGCCCCACAACGCTCCTGCCGCCAGCGCGGCAACAATTCCCCGCGCCGCTGCGGTGCCACCGGATTGCGCGGAAGAAGCCAGGGCCAGCATCGTCGCGCCAAAAAACATTATGATGGCGCCGCCAACCACCGACCACACGCGGCTCTTTTCCGCGCCGCGAAGTTCGCGAAAGAGCAGCCAGCCCCAGAAAATTCCGAGCAAGCTGTTCAGGTTCCACAAAGGAAACGCTACGCTGAGGCCGATATCGCGGATGGCAAAGACGGTAAGCGTATTCGCGACCGCCCAGAGGCATCCCGCCAAAACGCCCCACAGAATCAAGTGCGGGGCCTGGCGCGCGTCCACGCGCATCTGGGCAGTGCCGCGAATCAGCGCAGGGAGAGTCCAGCGTGCGAGGAACACGCCCGACACCATCAGCAGTGAAATGATGACCGGAGAGATGCCGAGGTTCACCAGCTTGGTGGGTGCTTCGGCCGCGCCAAGCCAGGCTCCAGCAGCAAATCCGGAGAGAATCCCCACCAGCTGCAGCTTGCGCAAGCGGTTCGGGTCTACTTGCGTGCTGGTTGGTTTCGAGAGGTCCGGGGCGGTTATCGAGTCCAATGGAGCACCCAAAGGCCAAACAGGAGAACCACGGCTGGTATCCAGAAGTGGACGTCGGTGAGAATCGCCGTTACAACGGATGGAGTTTTAGTTCGATTCAGGGGTTGGCTCATTCGGCATGAAAATATCACAGATTCTCGGCGGCGCCTGTACGATCTGCTCCAGCTTACGGAATCGCATGCGGGAACACATACGCGTACAGCATCACGATAATGCCGACGATCGCCGCCAGAGACACCGAATGCCAGAACACAAACCGGAAGATACTTCCTTCCGAGCCGACTTGGTTCGTGGCCGCGGTTGCAATACAGATGGACTGCGCGTCAATCATCTTTCCCATGACGCCGCCCGCGCTGTTTGCCGAACACATCAGCACTGGATTCAAATGCAGTTGTTCCGCCGTGATGCGCTGCAAGCCGCCAAACAACGCATTCGACGACGTATCGCTTCCGGTGAGCGCTACGCCTAGCCACCCGATGTAAGTGCCAAAAAAAGGAAACAGCCAACCGGTTCGCGTGAAGGCCAGCCCCAACACCGCGTCCATGCCTGAGTATCGCGTCACGTAGCCCAACCCCAGCATGCACGCCATAGCGACTACGGCGAAGCGCATGCGGTGCAACGTCTTGCCAAAAATCTTGAGCATCGCGCCGGGGCCCAATCCTAGCAGCGTGCCCGCAAGCAGCGCCGCCAGAAAACATGCCGTACCTGTCGCTGTCAGCCAGTTGAAGTCAAACTTGGCATTTTCCGGTGTCGGCTTAACCACTACCGGTTGCGCTCGCAGCACGGTCTTGTGCAGGTAGGGGACGTTCCACCCAGCGCTTGCAAATGCCGGCGTGGTCGCCTTGCCCATCGCTGCTTTGATCGAAGGCAAACCCCAGCACAAAACAAGGACCGACAGGATTGCAAAGGGCATCCACGCGCGCGCGATTTGTCCGCCCGTGTAGTGCGTAAGTGGTCCGGCAGGATTACCGCCGCCCACTTGCCACGCGTCTCCCGTGGCCGCTATCACGGCTTCTTTTTCTGCCCCGGCCAAAGCCGGCGACTTCTCTCTCTCCTCCGGAAATCTCCAGATTCGCTTTGGCCGCCACACGCGCAAAAACACCAGCGTCGCCAGCAGCGAAAAAATTCCGGCAGCGATGTCCACCAGGTTGCTGTCAACATGGTTCGACCAGAAATACTGCATCCCGGCAAAGGAGATGCCAACCACCAGAATCGCGGGCAGGACTTCCAGTGTCTCGCTCCAGCTGACCATTGTTCTCACCAACCAGAAGGGAACGATCACGGCAGTGAATGGCAGAATGCGGCCAATCATTTTGTTCAGATCGCCGTCAGAGAGCCCCGACACCAGCGCCAGAGTATGCACGGGCGTGCCGATCGCTCCCCATGCAACAGGCGCAGTATTAGCGATCAAATTCAGCACCGCAGCCTGAAACGGCCGGAAGCCCAACCCGATCATAAACGCTCCGGCGATGGCCACCGGCGCGCCAAAGCCGGCTGACCCTTCTATAAATGAGCCGAAGCAAAACGCCACCAGCAACAGCTGCAACCGCCGGTCCGGCGTAATCGCCGCGACCGACTCTTTCATGATTTCAAATTGCCCGGTCGCCACTGAAATTTCGTAGAGAAAAACCGCGGCGACCACGATCCAGATAATCTTCAGCAGGCCGAATGCTACGCCGTAGCCGAAGCTGGCTAGGGCTAGTTGCGCTGGCATCTTGAATACAATGATCGCGCAGAGCACCGCCGTCGCGGCGCCGGCAATCGCGCAGATATGCGGGCGAACCCTTAACCCAGCCAGTAAACCCAACAAGACGAGAATCGGAAGCGACGCCAGAAGCGTGGAAAGCCACCAGTTGCCCAGGGGATCGTAGTTCTGCGTCCAAGTCACAGAAGCCTCGCAGAGGGTGCGTCGAGAGACAGCACCAAGAATGGAAGTGCGATCCGCAAGAATCCGGATCCCCTGTTTTCCAGAGTTCTTCGGACAAAATACCGCTGATGAGTTACTGCTCTCAGACCTGAAATGTCAAGAACAGCATTGTCAGCGCGAGGCGCTCAGCTTGGTTGAGCGGCGCTAATCATGAGAAGTGGAGAGAGCAATTGCCCCAGTGGATTCGCGAATCACCAGTTCCGGCGCCACGCGATGATGGGTGATCGTCCAGTCGCGTTTTTCCTGTGCTGCGGTGATGCCCTCCATGATGATATTCACGGCCAGGTTGCCCATGGCCTCAAGCGGCTGGCGTACCGTGGTCAGGGAAGGCGCGGCTAAGGCCGACAATGCCACATCGTCAAATCCGATCACTGAGCACTGCTCCGGCACGTGGACACCGGCCTTGTTCAGTGCGCGAATCGCTCCCAACGCCGTCAAATCGTCAAACGCCAGCAGCGCTGTGAACTTTTTCCGTTTTTGCAACAACTCTTCGGTCAGCCGGAATCCACCTTCGAAGCCTGAATTCGGATCGAAGGCCTCCGGCAATTGCACGGTGAGGGCAGCATCAATCTCCAAAGCTGCCGAATGCGCAAATCTTTGAATGCCTTTCCATCGTGGGGCGGAATCAATGAGTGTCTTCGGCCCTCGAATGAAAGCAATCTTTCGGTGCCCCAGCTTATACAGGTGCTCCAAAGCCATGCGCCCGCCGGTTTCATTGTCGACCATCACCGAACTCACCGTATCGCCCGGCAATTCCCATCCGATCGTTGCTGCGGGAATGTTGCGCTTGGAGAAATCGCCCAGGAGATGAATGTCCACAAAGAGCCAGTTCGCCACCACGATCAGCGCCTCCACGTGGCGCTCCAGCAGTAACTCCAGGTAACGCTCGAAGCGATTCCGCTGGTTGTGCGCGTCCGCCAGAATCGGCACATACGAGGCCTGGAACAGCGAATTCTCTATGCCGCGCAAGATCGGCGTGCAAAAAGGATCTGTGATGTCGAAGAACATCACGCCCACACTGTTGGTGCGCTTGTTCCTTAAGAACCGAGCCATCACGTTCGGCCGGTAGCCCAGCTTGCGCGCCGACTCTTCGATTTTTTTCTTGGTTGACGGCGCGATGTAGCGCGCTAGAGGGGCATTGTTCAACACAATGGAAACTGTCGCGGGCGAAAACCCGCTGGTGTTTGCCACATCCCTCATCGTCACTGCCGCGGATTTGCCGGACGGTCTCTTCACGAGTTTTTCCGTGCCAGCATCATCCGGCAGATGCGTCCCGCTTGGCAATGGCCCAGGTTTCATGGCTACTACTCCGCAGGCACTTCAAATGACAGCGGCTCGCGGAACCAGCGCGTCTTCCAGATTCCAAACGCGATGCCCATTGCCATCCAGATGGTTCCCAGGATTTTCGCCGGCGTGCTCAGGCTCCACCACAGGCCGAGACAGATAAAAAAACCAAGCAGCGGCGGAACAAAATTGACCACGTTTTTCTTTCCATGCACGAAGTAGCGCACGAACGCCGCTGCGTTTACACCCATGAATGCGATCAACGCGCCGAAGTTCAGCAACTCAATCCCACGCCCGAAGGTCAGAAAAAACGACCCAACCAACACGATGACGCCGATGAACACGACGTTGTTGCGAGGAATGTGGTGCTTGGCGTCCACCTTTCCAAAAAACGACTGCGGCAGCGCATTGCTCTTGCCCATGCCATAGAGCAGGCGCGCTGCGCCGATCTGGGCGCCCATGCCCGATCCGAAATTCGCCACCAGCAGCGTCAACCCTACAATCTTGAATAGCGGCGCCCAAGTCAGTGCCGCGGCGTAGACGTATGCGGTGTCGGGATCCGGAAAGGGCCGAGACGCCGGCCACACCAGTTGCGCAACGTACACCTCGGCCGCGGACAGCAGCCCGATGGCCAGGCAAGTGCCAACTGTCGCTAACAGAATGTTTCGTTTTGGATTTTCCGCCTCTTCCGAAAGTGTCGAGATGGCGTCGAATCCGATGTATGTCAGCACGGCCAGCGACGTGCAGCCGAACAAGTTTCCCCAGGTAAAGGTTTCCGGGTCATAGAACGGCCTGGTGAAAAATCCGGGATCGCTGTGCGGCTGGCCCAAAATGTAGCGGATCGCCGCAACGAAAACCACGACCACGACGGCGCTCATCGCCGCTGCCATTCCCGCATTCACGCGCGCTGAAGTCTTGATTCCTTGCAGATTCAGCAGCGTGAATACCAGTGCGAAAAAAATCTTCCAGGCCCAGATAGGAAGCCCCGGCGCGAACACATGTGCCTGACCCGCGCACCAGATCGTGCAGATCAGCGGATTCACGATGTAGTCCATCACCATGCTCCAACCGGTGATGTATCCGGCCGAAGGATGGATCTCCTGGGCCACATAAGTAAACGCGGAGCCCGCGCTCGGATAGACGCGCGCCATGCGCCCGTAGCTGATTGCAGTGGAAAGCATCGCCACCATGGCGATCAACACCGCTGTGACCACGTGGCCGCGGCCCCGGTCGCTCAGCGCGCCAAATGCGGACATCGGAGCCACAGGCTGCAGCACGATCATTCCGTACAAGACCAAATCCCACAGCGTCAGCGTTCGTCGTAAGCTCGGTCCCCCCGAGCCTGCCTGGCTGCTCATCGCGCTCCGGCCTCCACGCCGTGTACGGTTCCGGTCAAATTGAAACGATTTAAGTCACAGATTGTGCGGAATTTGTTCGTCCTGTGCAACTCTTTTTCAGCTTCCGGCGTGGCCAGGTGGTGCAACCTTTGACCTGTTCTAAGGGACAGTTTGACTGCCAGAAACATACAGGGAAATCCGGCAACTCATCCTCATTGCAATACAGTCTAATAGGTGGACGCGCCCAAACCCCAGTACGGGCCATCAGTGTCTATGGGCGAAGGGACTCTTAATTCGGAGCGATGGGAAGCAACGCCGGTCTTTTGGCACGTCGTGGCGCTGCTGCTGATTCTCCTTTTCGCGTTGTGGCTGCGGCCCGTGCCGCTTCACGCCGACCCCTCTCTGCAAGGCTATCTTCAGGTCGTCACCGGCCTTTTGGCATTTGTTTTTTCCGCCGTCACTCTGGTTCGCTTTCAGGGGACGCAAGACCGCATTTCGCTGATCCTGGGCGCGGGGTTCATGCTCTCCGGCTCGGTACTTGCCGGTTCCAGTGTCCTTTTTTTTCAGCTTCCCGCCGAACAACAACTCCGAATTCAATGGGCTCCTGTCGCGTTATGGGTCGGGCGAATCATCCTCGGATTGCTCCTGGTGGTCGCCTTGCTCGTCGAGCACTTCCTGCCGCGTTCTCGCCGTCCCAAGATTGAAATTGCCGGCGCATTGTTGAGTGTTGTCGCTCTGACGTATGCCATCACCGCGGCGTTGCGCCGCCTGCCCACGGAAACCTCACCGCATCCCGGCGCATTCTTCCCCTCGCCGCAACAATTGTTGCCGGCTGCGGTTTTTCTCCTCGCTGCGATTTGGTATCGCCGCCGCCTCAACGAGGTGTACACGGCTTTTGATCGTTCCATCTACGTTGCCGCATGGATGAATCTGGCTTCGCAGCTCGCGGCATCGCAATCGCAACGCCTGTTGGATGCGCCATTTGTGCTCTCGCAGGCTTTCACTGTGCTCGGCTACGCGATCGCGCTTGGTGGAGCGCTCTTGGACAATGCTCGCCTCTTTGAACAAGTCCGGCACCTTGCCGTCAGCGATCCGCTCACAGGTTTGGCCAACTACCGCAGGTTGCTCGACGTATTGGAGACCGAGACGGAGCGCACCAATCGCAGTGGGCGTCCGTTCGCCCTTCTTCTCTTGGATTTGGACGGCCTGAAAAAGATCAACGATACCTACGGCCACCTGGTCGGCAGCCGGGCCATCTGCCGCGTTGGCGACATTCTTCGCATCCATTGCCGGTCGATTGATACTGCCGCTCGCTATGGCGGCGATGAATTCGCGCTGGTTTTGCCGGAGTCGGAAGAAACCGAAGCCGAAAGTGTGGCCGGCCGCATCCGTCACGTGATGGAAATGGATCCGGAAAAGCCGGCACTTTCGGCAAGTATTGGCGTAAGCGTGTACCGCGGAGGCGGGGCGCGCATCGAGAAATTACTATCCGACGCTGATGCTCGCCTGTACCACGAAAAATCGAAGCGTGCCCGCCGCACTCCTGCTGGCGGTGCCGCACGCAGGCGGGTCCCTCGTCCGGGCCACGCCTGAGTGTCCCCGCCTTGCTGTTCAGCGAGGAGCCCCTTCGGGCGAAGTTCTTCCTCTCCTTACTGCTTCGCTCCGTACGTAGCAACCTGCTCCGCCACCGTGGCCTTGTCGCCTACGACTACAATCGTCATCTGATCCGGCTTGATGTATGCCGCAGTCATTTTTGTGACGTCGGACGGCGTCACCGCGTTTACCTTTTGCACGTAGGTCTTCAAGTAGTCTTCTCCCAACCCCTGTAAGTCGACAAAACGAAGCTGGTTAATCAGCGCGCCGCGCGATGAGTTCTGAATCACAAACAATCCCGACAAATAGCTTTGAATCCCTTTCAACTCCGCAGCCGCCGGCGGCTCCTTCCCCAGCTTGTCGACTTCCGCAAAAATTTCCTTCAGCGAAGCGCCGGTGTATTGCGTGGTCACGTCCGCCGTCTCGGCCCAGTAGGCGTCATGATAGCGGCGCGAGATCTGGCTGGAGGGTGAGTAGGTGTAACCCTTCTGCTCGCGAATATTCGACGTTATGCGCGATCCGAACGAGCCGCCGAGCAGCGCGTTGGTCACGCCCAGCGGAATCGCGTCCGGACTCGTCGCATCCGGCACCGGCATTCCCAACAGCAGGGTGGATTGCGCCGCACCCGGCCGATCGGTCACGTCCAGCAGGTGCTGCGGCTTCACCTTGGGCACGTTATTCACCGCAGCCGGGCCCTTTGTCCATCCGCCAAAACTCGCGGCAATCGCCTTTTTTACTTCCGCCACGTCAAAGCGGCCCGCGACGTACAAGTGCGAACGCGCAGCGCCAAAATTTCCGCCGTAAAACTTCTTGATGTCCTGAACGGTGGTTTTCTCGATGCTTTCTTGCGTGGGGAACACCGTGCCATACGGATGGTCGCCATAAAGAACCTTGCGGAATTTTTCCAGCGCCATGTTCTGCGGCACCGACTTGGAGATCGTTAGCTGCCGCTGCGCATCGTTCTTCAAGCGCGGCAGTTCCGATTCCGGAAATAACGGATGCTGCACAACGTCGGCTAACAGAGCCGCTGCTTTCGCGCTAAATTCGCTGAGTACGTCCGTGGTTACGTCACTTTCGTCTGGACCCACCGTGATATTCACAGCGCCACCCATTGCGGCAGCCTCCTCGGCGATTTGCTGCGAGCTCTTGGATGTGGTTCCTTCTTTCATCAGCTTGCCAGCCAGATCGGCCAGACCCGGCATGTCCGCTGGTTCATTCAAGTTTCCAGTGCGAACCACTAGGCTGAGCGTCACCTTGGGCAAATTGCCGTAGGGCACGAGCGTGACTTTCATGCCATTCGGCAGCGCGTAGCTTTCATGCGCCGGCACATTGAACGGTTTAGGCGGACCGCCTGCAGGAGGCGCCTGCTTCTCCTGTGCGGCTAGCGGCGAAATGCAAAGAGCGATCGTCGCGGCAGTGAATACGACTTTCTTGATCAT